>CAZGJP010000025.1:0-16541 GCA_964526605.1 uncultured Lentisphaera sp. | reverse complement strand
ATTACTTTTAGCATGTTTAACTTGTGTATCAAGCGAAAAAACAAAAAATCCAACACAAAACACTAGAAATCAGCCCAAACAGCAATTACCGTCTGAATGTTTAACAGAAATGATCTAATAACTTGTTATGCAGAAAATAGAATTCAGATATTTTCGTGATCCGCAGAACTTCGCCTTCAGAACCGACGAAGAGAAAATTTGTCCAATCTGCGAAGAAAAAGGAACCTGGCTAGACGGAGGAGGATTTTATGGAGCGAATGACATCGAATGCATATGCGACACCTGCCTTAGTGAAGGAAAGCTAAAGGAATTAGAAATCGAAACTAACGAAGCATTCGAGGGCACCGTTGAGCAAAAAGAAGAAATAGTTTTTCGGACTCCTGCTTTGCCTACTTGGCAAGATCGTTGTTGGCCATTCCGAGATGGTGATTACTGTGTGTTCGAGAAGATTGCTTCAAAGTTGGATTTCACTAGCAAAGAAGAATTTGTCGCTAGCTTTACAAAAGAAGACCAAGAGAATTCAGATCTCAGCGACATTTGGGATAATTATCTGGCAGATAAGCCAATCACCTCAATACAAGACGGAAATTACGATATCTCGATTTACCTCTTCACTCGAAACGGAAAGAAGCATTGCACATGGGATGCAAGCTAAGCATAACCAGTCGTGTCACTCAACGTCGCTAACGCGCCGCGAGTGCACTCATCGTTATGACTCCAAGAAAACAAATAAAATGTGTTTGACAAACGGCTCTTAAAGAAATACATTGTAAATATGAAGGAAATACATTTTCAATGGGATGAGACGAAGGCCGAAGAGAACTTGAAGAAGCATGGCGTATGCTTTGAAGAGGCCAAATCGGTTTTCTTCGATGAAAAAGCCATTGAGTTCTATGATGACCAACATCCAGAGTGGGAGGACAGATTCCTTCTTCTTGGAATAAGCAAGAACTTAAATCTCTTGCTTGTCTGCCATTGTTTTAGGGAATCGGAATCTATCATTAGAATAATATCGGCTAGAAAGGCGACAAAAAAGGAATCAAAACATTATACAGGTGAATTATGAAAACGGAATATGATCTCTCGACTATGAAATCAAGGACAAATCCTTATGCTAAGCGCCTAAAAAAACAGGTTACTCTTCGTATAGGTGTTGATATAATCGAGTACTTCAAGAATCTGTCCTCTAAGACCGGGATTCCTTACCAAAGTCTGATTAACCTATATCTTCGGGATTGTGCTTCCTCACACCGGGAGTTGAAACTCAATTGGCAAAACATTCCCATAACCAACAAGTCCACCGAACGCACTCCCGCGCATCGGTGACCTATGCCATTAGAGGCGACAAACGAAAAAAATAACTGGGGCCTGCTGAAAAAGATTTTTGCACGTTGCGAAATCTTTTTTCTGGACATCTGAGCCAATTGCAAAACTCCGCGTGATGTTGCGTTCCGCTTCCATTTTCTTTAGTTTGGATCCCGAAGGAGGGGCCGACGGTTCCGAGCCGCAAAGGCGAAGGAAAATCCCTTCGCTCGCTCCTATTTGATGTAGTAGCCGGACACCCGCCATATTCCATCCTTATCGAGCATGGGGGTGATGGTTTCGACGGCGGCTTTCTTCTTCTCGAATTCGCTCTGGTAGATGATGGTGACGTATTCGCCGTCCGGAGCGCCCGGGAGGCTGGTCGAAAACTTCATTCCTATGCTCTTGCGCCCGGTGTTTTTTCCGATCGCGCCGCGGATGGCGGAAAAGCTCTGCATCCACTGCTTCCTTCCGACTGTTTTGCGGAAGTATTCTGCTGCGCTCTGCCAAGTCTTCTCGTATTGGCCCTCGTCGGCGAGCTTGAGCCATGCCTCGGCGGCGGAGGCCGCCGCGGCTATCTTGGGATCTTCCGGCTTCTCCGCCATGGAAGGCTCCTCCGCGCAGATCGCGAAAATCGCAAGCGCGAAAATCGCCGAAGCGGTCAGGAGCGGGCTGGGGCCTGTTCTCATCTGCTGCAGAATTCCTTTATGGATTCCGCGACGTATCCGATCTGCTCGTCGGCCAGTTCCGGATATATGGGCAGGGCGAGGACTTCCGCGGCAGCCTTCTCGGATTCCGGGAAATCGCCCTTCCTATATCCGAGCGACTTGAAGCACTCTTGCTGGTGGAGGCTGAGCGGGTAGTATATTTCAGTTCCGATCTCCTTTTCCGTCAGATACTTGCGCAATTCATCCCTCTTCTGTGTGCGGATGACATACTGGTTGAAGACGGAGACATTGCCCTCCTTTACGACAGGCAGCGCGATCTGTTCGATTCCTGCGAGCAGGCTGTTGTATTTCGCCGCGTTCTGGCGTCTCTTCTCGGACCATCCGTCGAGATGCTTCATCTTCACGAGGAGGACTGCCGCCTGCAGGGTGTCGAGGCGGAAGTTGCCGCCGACTATGCTGTGGAAGTATTTCGGCTTGGAGCCGTGCATTCGTATCATGGACATCTTCTCTCCGAGTTCCTCGTCGTTTGTCGTGATGATGCCGCCGTCGCCGGCGCAACCGAGGTTCTTCGAGGGGAAGAAGCTGAAGCAGCCGACCGTGCCGAGGGAGCCGGCCTTCTCGCCCTTGTATGTGGCGCCGATGGACTGGCATGCGTCCTCGATCACGTCCAGGGCGAGGTTGTCGGCGATGGAGTTGATCTCAGTCATGTCGGCGACCTGCCCAAAAAGATGTATCGGCATGATGGCCTTGGTGTCTTCGCTTATGGGCTCTTCGATGAGGGCCGGGTTTATGTTGAATGTGACCGGATCTATGTCAACGAAGACTGGTTTCGCGCAGACTCTCCAGATGCTTCCGGCCGTGGCGAAGAATGTGAAGGGGCTCGTGACGACTTCGTCGCCTGGGCCTATGTCGAGGGCCATGAGCGCGCAGATCAGCGCGTCGGTGCCGCTGGAGACGCCGATCGCCTTCTTGCATCCGCAGTATTCCGCGACCTTCTCCTCGAGGCTCTTCACCTCGGGTCCGTTTATGAACTGCTGGCCGTCGAACACCTTGGAGACCATCTCCATGGTCTCGTCCTTGATGCCAGCGTACTGAGCCTTCAAATCAAGCAATGGAACTTTCATTTTTTCCCTTTGATATGTTTGTTGTTGTTGGACGCATATTTATCGAGATGGTGGATCTCTGACGCCTTTCCCGAGGTGCATCTGCGCACTTGGGGACTCCCTCCCGGACGGCGGGGCTTGCCCGCCACCCGAAGGGCGGGCGTGGAGCCGGAGGGCCGATGCCCCCCGAGGAGATCAGCAAATCAGCACGCCTGCCCCCTTCCGCTGAAAGCCGTGAAACAGGCTCATCCTATCTTGTCTTGACCTTGAATTCATCATACTTGACTTTTCCGGTTTTCTTGTCTTCTGGCAGTGGCGCGTCCTCGTCGAGGTCGAGGCATTTGATCACACCTTTTTCGACTTCCCTGTAGCGGAACCCGCTTTCGGGGCACGTCATTATTCCGTCCTTGTCCGGGGCTCCGAGGAGATGTCCGTGGCGGCTCATCCATCCCTTCTGGCGAGCGGGGACTCCGACCATGAGAGCGTAGTCCGGGACGTCCTTCGCGACTACGGCGCCTGCGGCTATGAAGCAGTATCTTCCCAGTGTTGTCCCGCAGACTATGGTGGCGTTCGCCCCGACTGTCGCGCCTCTTTTGAAATGGGTTTTTTCGTATAGCGAATGCCTGTTGACCTGGCTTCTCGGATTGGTCACGTTGGTGAGGACGCAGGAAGGGCCGAGGAAGACATCGTCCTCGATGACGGTGCCTGTGTATACGGAGACGTTGTTCTGTATTTTGACGTTGTTTCCGATCATGACTCCATCGGAGATGCATACGTTCTGTCCCATGATGCATCTTTCGCCGATCTTCGCTCCCTTCATGATGTGGGAGAAATGCCATATCTTGGTGCCTTTCCCGACCTGGGAGCCTTCGTCCACGAAAGCTGTGTGATGGGAGAAGAATGCGGGG
The DNA here is from genome assembly GCA_964526605.1 of uncultured Lentisphaera sp. GTDB lineage: Bacteria > Verrucomicrobiota > Lentisphaeria > Victivallales > GWF2-50-93 > DYMC01. Next base: position 12,560 of record CAZGJP010000025.1, on the reverse strand, counting down.
TTCTCGTTCGTTCCGGAGGTGTTGGCGCCGTCTGTGCGCTTCTTTTCAAGGCAGTCCTGGCATTTTCTGAGGATCCTGAGGACTCTCAAGCCCTCCTCTCCGCATGAATGTGCATCCTTGCGGGTTTCGACCGAATCAAGGAACGCTTCGCATTCGGCCTTGAGGGGCTCCTTCCACGAGTCGGATAGCTTTATGGGGGTGGCCTCGGCCTTCTGCGGGGTCGGGATGCCGTTTCTCCACTCGATGGTGTGCGGATAGAAGAGAAGCTTCTGGTCTGTGTCCTTAGTGTCGTCGAAGACGAGCATTCCCTTTGTGCCTACGACGACGAGCCTCTGCTCCTTGAAAGGGTTGAGCCAGCTGACGAATATGTGCGCCCCCGCCCCCGACGGGAACTTGAGGTTTGTCATGGTTATGTCTGCGATGTTCTGGTGGAGGAAGTTGCTTCCGGTGCATTCGACCTCTGACGGTTCCTCCCCGATGAGGTTGAGGATTATGGATATGTCGTGGGGGGCGAAGGACCAGAGGATGTTCTCCTCCCTGCGGATCTTGCCGAGGTTGAGCCTGTTGGAATAGACATACTGGATCCTCCCGATGGTACCCTCCGAGATTATCCCCTTCATCTTGAGAATGGCGCCGTGGTAGTTCAGTATGTGGCCGACGAAGAGTATCCTGCCCCGTATCTTCGCTGCCGCGACCAACTTCTCCCCCTCGTCCGGGCTCATGGCGAGAGGTTTCTCGACGAAGACGTCCTTCCCGGCTTCCAGCGCCGCCATGGCCTGCTGGAAGTGCATGACGGCCGGGGAGGCTATGACGATGGATTCGATGGCATTGTCGGAGAGGAGATCGTTGAAGTCGGATGTGAATGCCACGCCGGGATATTTCCCGCGGAGTTCGGAGAGCGTCTCCGTGTTGGAGTCGCAGACTTTTGCGAGGACGCCAAGTTCATTGAGGGAGCGGAGCAGGTTTCTGCCCCAATATCCCGCACCGGAAAGAGCCGTGGATTTCTTCATCATTCCTCTCCATCTATTTCAAAGCTTGCCGCCAGTCAGGACTTCGTATGCGGAAAGATATTTCTCGCGCGTCTTGAAGACGATCTCGTCCGGCAGATCCGGCGCCGGAGGCCTCTTCTCCCATTTCAACGATTCTAGATAGTCGCGGACAAACTGCTTGTCCAGGCTCGGGGGATTGCTGCCGACCTTGTATTCGGAGGCAGGCCAGAAGCGGCTCGAGTCGGGCGTGAGCACCTCGTCTATCAGAATCACCTTGCCGTCGAGGATCCCGAATTCGAGCTTCGTGTCCGCGAGGATGATGCCCTTGCCGATGGCGAAGTCCGCGGCGCATGTATAGGCTTTCAAGGACAGTTCCCTGACCTTGCGCGCGACATCGGCGCCGAGGGTCTTCTCCGCCGTCTCGAAGCTGATGTTCTCGTCGTGAGTTCCCTGTTCGGCCTTGGTGGAGGGCGTGAAGATGGCCTTGTCGAGCTTCTCCGCCTGACGGTATCCATCCCTGAGTTTGATTCCGCACACGGAGCCCGTCCTCCTGTAGTCGTTCCATCCGCTGCCGACGAGATATCCTCTGATTATGCATTCGACCGGGAGGGGGCGCGCCTTTTTCACGATCATGGCCCTGCCCTCGAGGTCTGCGGCGTGTTTGGCGAGCGCCGGCACGGAGGCGATGTCTGACGAGACCAGATGGTTCGGGAGCCAGTCGAGCAGCTTGAACCAGAAGAGGGACATCCCGGTGAGGGCGCGGCCCTTGTCCGGAATCCCGTTCGGCATGACCACGTCGAATGCGCTTATCCTGTCGGTGGCTATGAAGAGAAGGCTGTCTCCGAGGTCGAATATGTCGCGGACCTTGCCTCTGGCGAGAAGCTCCAGTCCTGGTATTTCGGCCTGCAGGAGAGCCTTGTTCCTGTCGTATCTCATTGCGTAAGCAAGCTCCTTTCCTTCAAGCTTTTTCGAAAAATTCTCAACAGGATATGGAGCTTATCCTTATCTTGGTTAGCTCCTGCCTGTGTCCCTGCTTGCGCTTGTAGCCCTTGCGGCGCTTCCTCTTGAAGACGACGATCTTGTCCCCGCGGACGTGATCCAGCACTTCGGCCTTGACCTCGGCATTCTCCACAAGTGGTTTCCCGATCTTCATTCCGGTGCCGGAACCGACGGCGAGAACTTCCTTTATCGTGACTGTCTGCCCCTTCTCCGCGTCAATGCGGTCAACGGCGACCACATCATTCTCCTTGACGGCAAGCTGCTTGCCGCCGATTTCAATTATGGCGTTCATCCTTCCTCCGGTATTGTTTTGAGATGGAAGACATGGAATCTAATTCCTGAACGACAGAATTCAATCGCCGGAGGCGCTAAAAGACGAAAAAAATGGGAGGAGCGGGAGAGGAAGATGACGGAGGTCGGAGGACAGAGGACAGCCTGTCCGGCGTGGCTCAAGGAGCGAAGACGGAAGGACAGTATTCGCTAATCTAAATTTTCACTGGCGGCTGGTCACGTTCACCGAGTCGAGGCCGGCGTGGGAGCAGGCGTCGAGAACTTTGACGAGCTTCTGGTGTATAGAATCAGGTCCGCAGGTTACAAGCACTGTCGTTCCCGGTTCAAATTCGCCGGTCCTGCCGAGGCTCGCCTTGAGGGATTCGAATCTCGTTATCCTGCCGTTGAGCTCGTAGAGGTTCAAATCCTGTTCGACATCGTCGGAGAGCTTGCTCACCTCGATAGCGAGAACGGAGGGATTGCGGACGATATTGGGGTTGCGATCCTCCCTCGGAAGGTTCACGGTCAGGAGCGTATTCTCCATGATAGGAGACTGTGTGACGATGAAATATACTAGCAACAGGAAGACCACGTCGGTCATCGCCGAGCTTTGAGACTCCATCTTCTGGGGCTGGACTCCTCTCGGATGTCTTTTCATGGCTGCCTCCTCCCCCGATAGGGGGTGCTGTTTTTTGGGGGGAGCCGATTCGAGATCGGCCCCATATATCCACGGATTCTCTCCGCGAACATCAACAGCTTCAGCCTTTGAGTCCGAAGGCGGCCTCGAGGTCTATCTTCGCCTGCGACTGCAGGGCGACGAGGGTCTTGGTATGGACTATCCCCGGTATGTTGTGTGGCATTTTGTTCACGACGATTTCGGAGAGATGGTTGTTGTCCTTGACCCGGACTATTGCGGCGAGGTCGTATTCGCCGGCGACTGTGTGCAGTTCGGACACTCCGTCTATCGCGAGAATCTCCCTGACCACTTCCTTGAGCTTCGGACGTTCCACATTGATGAGGACTATGGCGGTGACCATTGCGTCTTCCTTTATGTTTTTTATTTGGATCTAGTGCCCGGAGCCGGAGCGAACTCTATGGTGAGATCGTTGACGACGTTGATGGAGGTGAGGTTGGCCTGAGAGCATGCATCGAGAAGCTGGACGAGCTTCTGGTGTCTGGCGTTCGGGCCGCAGTTCACGATTATCGTCTGTTTTGGATCCAGCTCGCCAGTCTTCATGAGCTGGGCCCTGAGATCGTCGAAGTTCCACTTCTGCTGGTTTACGTAGTAGACGTTGAGATCCTCCTTCGGATCAGGCAATATCTTGTGGACGTCTATTGTGAAGAGTTGGACTGGCTTGTCCTTGGGTTTGCCGCCCGGCGCGGGCAGGTCCACGCTGAGAAGCGTGTTCTCGATTATCGGCTTCTGCGTCACGACGAAGTAGATCAGAAGCTGGAAAACAACGTCTATCATGGCGGACAGGGGCATTTCCCCTTCCTTCATGTTGAAAGCTCTTCTCTTCTTTTTTGCCATTCTAGTCTCAGCCCCCTATTCTATTAGCGCATCGAAACGAACCCTGTAGAGACCGGTCTTGGTTATCGCATCCATCACCTTCCTTATGTGGTAGTGCTGGACGTTCTTGTCGCCTCTTATCACAATAGGCATGTCGTTGCCCCATTTGCTTGCTGCGACAGTGAGCGTATTCGTGATTTCCCCCATGGACTTCTCTACCGCGTTGATGTTCACCGAGCCATCCTTCCTGATGTTCACGACCACGCTCCTCGGATCCTTTTTGACGACTGGCTTCCCGTGCGGCGCCTTGCTGAGGAGGATGGCCTCGTCCTCGATTTCCTTGTCCATCGCCGCAGTCACCACGAAGAAGATGATGAGGAGGAAGGTGATGTCGATCATCGCCGATATCGGCATCGCCGCTTCGCCGTATTCGTTCTTTCTTCTCTTTCTTGCCATCTGTGTAAACTCCCTTCTAGGGTTTTATGGAGCTTACTGCTGCTGTCCGTCTTCCACCACTTCGGCGTTTCTGAGGACCTTGATCAGGTCGTAGGTCATGCCTTCCATCGAGAGGATGATTCTCGCCGCGTTGTTCTTGATGAAGGTGAACGCTAGAATCGCGGGCAGGGAGATCAGGAGCCCAACGACCGTGGTGTAGAGAGCTGTTGAGATGGAGAGGGCGAGCTGGGTCTGCTTCGCCGCGCCGGACGCGGTTGCAAGTGATGCAAAAGCGCTGACCATCCCTGTGACTGTTCCGAGAAGACCGAGCATGGGGCCGACGGCGCCGCAGACGTTGAGGTAGTTCACCCTCTGCATGAGTTTTTCGTTCTCCATGTCTGCCGCCGACGAGACGGAGTCCATGATCACGTCGAATCCCTCGGACACGTTGTTGAATCCTGCCGAAAGGATGTTGGAGAATGGCCCGGGCGAGGCATTGCATGCGTCGAGAGCGGCTCCAAGGTCTCCATTGTTCAGGGCTTCTCTAACGGACACGACAAGGTGCTGGGGCATGATTTTGTCCATCTTGATGGTCAAAACGCCATCTATGATGAGAGCCACCGTGGCGGCCGATGTGGCGAAAAGCAGGAACCACACGGTCTTGTCCACCGCGTTGCCTCCGATGACAACATCCAGGAAGGACGTTCCTTTGGCCTGCGGTGCGGCTTCTCCCTCCGCCGGAGCGGCTTCCGCTGCCGGGGCGGCCGGGGCGGCTGGTGCCGGTGCCTGGGCGCCGAGCTGGTTGACGAAGACCAAGGAGACGGCCATTCCGAAAAACGCGACCACGCAGAGCGACAAGATTTGCCTCGGGGTTCTTTTCATCTTTCCTTTCCTCTTTCTTTTATTATATTGTTGGGTTTGAAATATCCTAGCCTTCCAAGCGGAAAAATCAAATCATTTCAATTCTGCTATGAGCGGATTTCCCGGATATTCGCTCTTGAGCATCTCGGCGAAGATGCCTCCGCGGTTGTCCTGCATTTCCTTGAGGGTGTTGGCCACAAGCACGAGCGCCTTTGGCCTCTCCTTGTTCTCCACCGGGAAGAGGAGAGCCGTGCGGAGGAACATCAGGACGGCGTCCTTCTTCTTTCCCTGCTTGAGCAGTATGCTGCCCCTGGAATTGAATCCGAAAGTCGCTATGTCGTCGTCGTTCGCCTGGCCCAGTTCGGCGAGTATGGCGAGGGCGTCGTCGAACTTGGATTCATCTATGTACAGGTCGGCGAGGAGCTTCCTGGAGTCGAAGAACTCGGTCGCCTTCTCGTCGTCAACCAGCTCGTATTTGTCGAGAGCCTTGAGGCGGGCTATGGCCTCGGGCTTCTTGCCCTGCGCGGCCAAGGCGCTGGATTCGCCCCATATGCAGAGCACGTCGTATCCTACGAACCTGTATTTCTCGTATAGCGAGGCGAAGTCCGTCGCGGCCTTCGCGAAGTTCTTGGAGGCCAAGGCTTTTTCAGCGGCATCCACGTCCTTTGGCTTGTCGTTGAGACGGGCGTGGGAATAGTCCACCGCCTTGACCTTCTGCTGGACCTGCCCGACCTTTATCCACAGGTCGCCGTTGGGATCGGCCTTGACGAAGGTTCCCTTCGCCGCAGATCCCTCCTTCTTATGTATGGTCATCTCCTGCCCGGAAGCGAGATAGGCTCCGCAGATTGCGGCAAGAGCGGCAGCCGACGCGAGAAATCGTTTCATCTTCATCCTCATGTCTCCTTGGTATTTTAAATTGCTTTCAAAGTTTTTCAATCTCGGCCAGGAACTTTCCTTTCGGAAAATATCTCTTGTACTTCTCCACCATCTTGCCCTTCGCCTCCTTGTCGCCCAGCTTGGAGTAGCAGACCGCGGCCAGATGGACCGCGTGTTCCATCCACTCCATCTGCCCCGCCCTCTCCTCGATGGACAGAGCCTTGGTCCTCTCGTCCTGATTCCAGGCGTCCATGTCGGTGGCCGCTATCATGTCTATCGAGCTCGTCGCCTTCTTGAACTCGTTCTGCTCCATGAAGGTCTCGGCTATCATGCACTGCGCCTTGTAGTAGACCGACAGGGTCTTCGCGACGTTCGCGGTCAGGCCCACGTCGCCGTAGTCGGAGAGGGCCTTCGGATAGTTCTTCTCTATCCTGTATGCCTTGGCTCTCAGGAACTTCGCGTCATAGTAGTAGGGTGTATTGTCGTTCTTCAGGAGGGTATCGAGATACTGGATGGCGTCCTTGGGGTTCTCCGCGTAGAACGCCGCTTCGGCGCAGTCGTATGTGATCTTCTCCCTGAGAACGGTCATCACGGCTTTCTGCGCCTTGGGGTCGTTCGCCATCTGGGCGGCCCGGGCCTTTCCGAGCCAATCCTCCATGACGGGCTTTTCAATTTTCTCGAGGAGCATCCTGCCTGCGGCGAGGGCGAGTTCGGAGCCCTCCTTCGGGCGCGTCCCCTTGCAGTCGGAAAGATTGTCGAGAGCCCATCTCAGGTCGAATATTGATATTTCCGCCTTCTGGTCTATCATTTTTTTGAAGACTTCTATGCTTTTCGCATAGTTGCCTATCTCATACATGCTCTTCGCCAGCATGGGCATGGCCTGCTTGCCCTCCCTGCTCTCGGGGAACTTGCTGGAGAGCTTCTCCAGCACCTTGGAGGATTCGTCGAACTTGCCTGTCTCCCCGTAGAGAATGCCCAGTCTCTGCATGGCGGCCGGGGTCTGCTTGCCGTCCGGATAGCTGTCGGCGAACTTCTTCAGCGCCGCTATGGCCTTCTCCTTGTCCTTGAGGCCGTCGTAGGACCAGCCCACCAGCGACGAGGCGTTCTCCTTGGCCGCGACGGTTTTCTTCGATGTGTCGGATGCGAGGATTCCGCCCTGCGCAGTCATCTTGACGAACTCGTCGCAATGCCTTATGGCCTCGGTGTAGTATTTCCTGGCCTCCGCGTCGAGCTCCTCGATCTTCTTCTTGAGCTCGTCCGGCGCCATCTCCTTCGAATCCTTGCCAGCCTCCGCCGTCTTGGGCTCCTCGGGCTGCTCCTCGGGCTGCGGCGCCTCGGGCGCCTTCTGCTCCTCCGCCGGCGGCAATGACGCCGCGTCAGCCGCCGGGACGTGGGCGGCCTCGATTAGCATGAGCTTCTCCTTCAGGGCCTTCGCCTCCTTGTCGTTGACTCCCGCATGCTGGAAGCATGATTCCGCCGCCCTCAGCTTGGAGTCGGCTATGTCGCCGAGCTGTATCTTCTCCTTGGGCATCTTCGACTCCATGTCGCAGAACTTGAGGAACGCATCGGCGGCCTTCAGATAGTTCCTTGAATTGTAGTGGCAGAGGCCAAGGAGATAGAATGCGCTCCTCCCGTAGTCAGTGTGCTGGAAGTTGTCTATGATGTTCTGGTAGTATGGTATCGCGTCTATGAAGGCCTGGCGGGCCTCCGCGTTCTTGGCCGACTTCTGCGGCCCGGGAGGAAGCGCCCTTGCGGCCTTGCCCGCCTCCGCGGCCTTGTCGTAGAAGAGCTTGGCCACGCGGGCCGATATCGCCCCCGCGTATTGGTCCGTCGGACAGCTTTTCAGATAATACCTGTAGAGCACGAGCGCGTCGTCGAACTCGTTCTTGCTCCAGAGATACTCCCCGACCTGCAGGAGCGCTCCGGAAGTCTTCGAATACTTCGGGAAGTATTCTCCGAGATACCATGCGACGGCCATGGCCTCCAGAGGCTTCTCCGTCTTTATGTAGCTGTAGGAGAGCATCGCGAGATTGTCGGCGCCGGAGTCGCCCTTCTTCGACTTCCTCAGCTCTTCGATGTAGATCGGGATCGCCTGCGCGAACTTCCCCTCGCTGAAGAGCCTGTCGGCCTCCTTCTTGCGGAAGGAGATGGTGCTGTTCAACCTGTCCATCACCTCCTTGGGGTATTTCGGATTCTTGCCAAGGCCTCTGAGCTTCCGGTCCACATCGGAAAAACAGCCTATGACCTTTTCAAGCTTCGGGAACCCGGTGTGATTCGAGATTATCCAGTAGAACTTCCCCAGCGCCTTGCTGTAGAGTTTTACCTTGTCCTCGTCTCCCGCGGCCTTGTCGCCCTGCGCCCTGTACACAAGCCCTTCCACGAATGCCGCGTGGACCGACGGAGCGCTGGAGGCCATTTTCTCACGCTTGAAGGCATCGTCGAAGCCATTCAATATCTGCACCGTGTTGGGGTTCTGCAGTTTCTTGAGCGCGTCGTCGAATCTGTCGAGGATGTAGAACGCCCTTGCCTGCTCGACCTCGGCGATGGCGAATATCGAGTCCACGTTCCACTTGAGGTCGTCGAGAGGCTTCAACTGTTCGCTGGCGGTCGCCTGCCATCCGGGCTTGCCCTCCTCCTTGAGATCCTGGGCCGCGTCGAGCTTGAGCTGTATGGAGAGAAGCTTGCCCTCCCTGTCCCCCAGTGGAGAGACATCCTTGGGATCCTTCGGCTCGAGGGCATCCTTGTATTTGAGGACCTTCTCGACGTTCTTCATGTCCTTCTTCTGCTGGTAGGCCGCCACTATGTATTGCCAGGCCTCGAGGAAGTCATTCTTTCCGTCGTCGTCCTGCGGGGGGCCCGGTATTTAACCCTTAAAAAAAACCCCATTTGGCCAATGCCCTTTTCCTTTTTGCCCATATTTTTGCCCCGTTTCCCACCGCTTTGGCCGCCTGTCGCAATTTGTAGAACGTGTCGGGCCGAAACCGATCGACCATGTCCTGCCGATTGGCAAGGACCAGCGACACGGTCGTACGCGAGACACCGGCCATGTCGGCGATGGCGCGGATTGTCGGCCGGGAAGGCCCCTTTCTGTCAACTTGTGGCATGAAGCTAAGTCTCCATCTACACTATAACCGGTCTTTTGACAGGGAGCAATCGATTTAACGGCTCTAACGCCGCCGCGTCCTTGCCAAGAAATGAACTTCCGATCGATGGGCGTCCGCTTTGGCCCCACGGGCAGGGTCCGTAAGAGTTTAGGCAGGGAGGCGCTGTAGCCTTTTCAAGACCGCGACCGTGAGGGAGGGGCCCCCTTGTGATCTGGCCGCTTCGCGGTTTGGCCTGCCCTGCACCCACTCATGAGAATCGTTCAAGGGCCCCTCGCTTACGCCCGGGGTTCGGAAAGAGCCGTCTGAACTGTCGCGCACGCCACGGGCACGCTGGTCAGCAAGGGGGTTGACTCGTTGCTGAAAACGAATAGAGTTAGGTATTCGCGGCGCGCAGCCCCCTTGGGTGGGCTTGGGCGGGGCAACGGCCCCACCAGGGGAGTGCTCCGCGACGACTAGGCAAGGGCTGGGCCCAGAGCTAGCCCAGAATTCCCCGATAGCTCAATGGTAGAGCACCCGGCTGTTAACCGGGTTGTTGTAGGTTCGAGTCCTACTCGGGGAGGTGATTAATGCACAACCCCGCCGGTAGCCCCGGCGGGGTTTCATTCTGGGCCATCCCCGTCAGGTCTGTCTCGATCACGATCTCACGACGTTGAGCGTCCGCTGTGATCTTTTTGCAGAAGGCAAACAGGGCCGTCCGCTGGGTCTCCACGTCGGGCGTGTCCAGGAAGCCCGCCAGGTCGTTGACCCGCTCCAGGAGTTTGGCCGCGATGGCGTCGGCATCCAGGTCGCTGCCCACGACGCGGAAGATTTCTTCACGGCGGGTGGCCAAGACCAGCAGCTCCTGCTCGATCTCGGCCAGCTTCTGGATCACCAGCGGGTCGTGCCGCTCAAGGACGCCTTCGGCGATGCCGTCGATCAGCCGGCGCTTCTTCTGCTTTGCCTGCTCAATGTCGCGGTCGATCTGGCGGGTATCCAGGACTTCGCTGCGGAGCAACTGCCCCAAGCGGCCTACCAGGTAAGCCCGGAGGGCCGTGCGGAACTCGTCGGTTGATATCCGCCGCTGGATCTCGCCGAAGATAAAGGTCTTGAGCTTGTCGACGCTGACACACCACGAATCGCAACGACCATCAGTCCGTCCTTCGACCCGGCCGCAGCACTCGTAGTAATAGTAAGTCTTCCCGTGTTTTTTTCGGGGGCGGCACTGATAGTGAGCCCCGCAGTGCTTGCAGGTGATCGCGGACGAGAAGAGCATCAGCCGCCTCTGTCCGTTGCCGGGCCGCTTGCTCTTTCCGTGCTGCTTGCGGAATGACTGCTGGACCCGCTCAAAAAGTTCGGCGGGGATCAGTGCTGGGTGCGTGTTTTCCACGAGGATGATTTCCCCCACCGGGTTCCGCAGCAGCTTCGTGTTTTCGACCTGGTTGCGGACGCCTGCCAGCTTGCGACGGACCCCGTAGCGGGTATGCCCGATGTAGGTGATGTTGGTCAGGCAGGAGCGGACGGTTGTGGTCTTCCAGGGTTGCCCCTTGATCGTCTGGTGCCCTGCCGCGTTCAGTGCCGCCGCGATGCGCCGCAGCCCCCAACGTTCATTGGCACGCTTCTGGAACATAAAGCGGACGGCATCCCGCTCTTCTTGATCGCCCAGGATCAGGATGACGTGGTTCTGGTCGCCCTTCAGTTGGCCGCGTTTCAGGATGAGCGGCTGACCATTCACGATGAGGGGTTGCCTGTTGTTGTCGACGACCTGCCGGGCATACCCCAATGGGGCAAGTGACGGCCAGAAACCGTTTTGAACAAGAGCTTTCATACCACGCCTCACGTCGGTTGAAAGTCTAACCAGGAAATCTCTGTTCTGGTAAGCGGAGAGGTAGCTCAGCAGACCGTCCGCCATCGTCCCCTCGCCCCGGATCGGCTCTGTGGCACTGATGATGGTGACACCGGCTCGGGCCAACTCACGCTTCTCCGCGATGAAATCGTCGGGGGCCACGCGGCTGAACCGCGAGAGCGACCAGACCACGATGTGCCCGACGGTGTCGGGGTTGCCGCCCAGGATGAGCGCCCGCATCCGTCGATAGCTCGGGCGGTCGAAACTCTTCCCGCTCACGCCGTCGTCGGTGAACCAGTCCGCGACCTCCATGCCTTCACGCTGCGCAAACTCGACGATGGCCTGGCGCTGAGCGGGGACACTGGCGTCCTGCCGGTCCGTTGAAGCTCGTAGATATCCGTAGATCCGCTTCATGCTGCCTGGCCCCCGTCTGTGGCTTTGGGCCGGGGTGTGTTCGCGCCGGTGCGGGCGAGTGTCAAGTTCCTTCCGGCGATAATTGGGGCGTTATTTGCCAGCCATTCGGCGATGAGCAGGTCGCCGATGGCGGCGACGCAGTTTGCAAGGGCCTTTGCGGGGTCAGCCGCATCGGGGGCGGGGACAATTCGAACAACTAGTTCACGGGTTGGCGACCGACCAGCTTTCTTGGGCTGGCGGTCGGCGGCGGGTTGTGATGGGTGCATAGCACCACCCTTGTTGTGAAGGATGGTCCCATGCGTCTAGGCCGCGTACCTAAGAACAGGCACGCGAAAATTATGCTGGTTCCCCCCGCAGCCGAAACGTCGGGCAGGGGCCAAAGGGACCGAGATCTACCTTGCAGTATACGATATAAATCAGGCCCATAGGCAAATCGATCCGGAAACAATCTCAGCCGTTTGAACAACCTGTTGTCCGAGCCTGTACTTCAGCCATCGAGCAAGTTATTAGTTCGAAGTGTCAACCATTTGGTATTCAGTGGACGCCGCGTGAAATTGTTCTTTGAGTTCATATTTGCGCCAATAAGGCAATAGACTGGCTGCGTGGGGGGGTACAGGGCTGCAATTATGTCTTTATGTGCGCAAATGCAGAAGGATGGGCGCCGTGATGCAGGTGGTTGGACACAGGAGCCGGCCTCCATCCGAATCACAGCAACCAGTCCTGGCAAGATAGAGCTGGTGAAGATTTCAGTTGACAAGCCCGAGAGATTTTCGTACAATGCCCTTGGCATTCAAACTTGGGGCTATGGCCCCACGCAGTGTTGACTTCTGCGACCCCCATTGCCACGCAAATTTTTGTGGCTTGTTGCCACAGCCTAGAAGCGTATGGGGTCGCTCCTAACACAGGAGCGACAATATGCGCTCTAGGAAACCGAAGCGTTCCTCACGCACAGCATCACCACCATCGTTACCTGAGCCGTCGACCTTCAAGAAAGCGGCACCACCACCCAACCAGCCAGATGGACCCTCTGGGCCCGGGCTCGGAGGTCGATCCGCAAAGCAAAAGAACGCGACCGCCGCTGGTCCCGGTAGGCATCAGCGGCGAAAGAGGCCGGCGCTGCTGGCTGACGTAATCGCGTCGGCAGAGTTCATCTCCGACCTCAAGAAGATCGCTCAGCTCACGGTGGACGAGAAGCGTCGGGGGCTGTGCATCGGCGAACACGATCTCGCCAAAGGCGGGTGCAACTCCGAAAACGCACATGACCAAAGCCATGACAACGG
>CAZGJP010000024.1:0-16751 GCA_964526605.1 uncultured Lentisphaera sp. | reverse complement strand
CTTGTAGACCGCGAAGTATTTCTCCGCCAGAGCGAGTTCTCCGGCGGGCTCGCAGGACTGCTGGTATGTGGCGGAATTCGCGATCAGCCTAAGCAAGGCCTTAAAATCATATCCCGACTTTATGAATTCATCCGCGAGATAATCAAGGAGAAGCGGATTGACAGGTGGATTCGCCAGATTCCCGTTCTCCACCGGCCCCAGCAGGCCAAGAGTGACGGAGCCAAGGACCCCGGTCTTCCTCTCCAGCCGGAAATCGTCGGGGTCGTGGACTATGCCTCTCCCGAAAAGCCAGAACCAAGCTCTGTTCACCGCCGCCTGCGCAAACCACTTCCTGCCCGGGCCGAGAAGCCATCCGGCGAATGCCTCCCTCGGATCGCCGTCGGCAGGCACCTCGACAACGCTCCCGTCCGGCATATCGACCTTGAACGCCTCGAAAGGCTCCGGAGCCACCATCACTATCTCCTCCTTCCACTCGTCGGTCTTCTTGTAGGAGACCTTCGAGAAGAGCTTGCCAATCTCCTTCCTCTCTAAACTGTTCCAGTTCTCAAGCCGGGAGCAGAGAAACGCAAGGACCGCGATCTTCGCAAGTCCATCCGGCGTCCGGTCCTGGGTCGAACGGTAGAAATTCACCGGCGCATCGCGGAAATTGCTGCCGCTGGAGCAGATGAGCTCCCGGGCGAACTGGTCGTAAGGCTTGTTCCTCCTTATCGAGTCCCATAGCCAAAAACTGTATGCGTGCACGGCGTTCGGCCAGAGATTCACCGGAAACTCGGACTTTACGCGCAGAATGTCGCCCCAGCGTAGCGCCCAGTAATGCGCGAACTCCTCGCTGTCCAAGAGGCGCTCTATAAGTTCGGCCCTCTTCCCCGGAGATTCGTCCGCCAGAAACTTCTTCACCTCGTCGTAGCCAGGAAGAGTCCCGCTCAGGTCCAGCGACGCCCGCCTTATGAAAACCCCGTCGGAGCATATCTTCGCAGGAGATATTCCCTTCGCCCTCAGATTCTGCAACTGAAGCTCGTCAATCCTATTCGCCTTTGCGAAAGGCTTCTCCCCCTCGAAGACGGGCTTCCCAGCGCCAAGAAGGACGGAGGATGCCGCCAGCAACACCACGCAGCTAGTTGTCCCGATCTTGTCCATGACTCCTATAACGCTCCTCCCCATCGGGATATTGCATTGGCGCAAATCTCAAGTATATTCGTACACAGAAAATATCGCACGAACTGGAGTTTGTCCAATGCCATTTGCTCGGATCGCGACCATCATATCCGCATCAAGCCCCCAAAACAAATGGCTGGCCGCCAAGGTAGGGCGGTCATTCCTGGCCGCCAAGGCTGGAAGTGTCGGGCAAGAATGCCCAACATACTTGGCACGCATGCGCAAAAAGTAGGGCGGTCATTCCTGGCCGCCAGGGTAGGGCGGTCATTCCTGGCCGCCAAGACTGGAAGTGTCGGGCAAGAATGCCCAACATACTTGGCACGCATGCGCAAAAAGGTAGGGCGGTCATTCCTGGCCGCCAAAGTAGGGCAAGGCTTCTGTCGGCCATCTCGGACACTCGTGCGCTCGATAGCCGATGGCAATGGATAAGCTGGATGATGCCTGCCCGCCACCCAAAGGGCAGGCGGGAACGCTGAACGATTGAACGGTGAACGGGTAAACGGTTAAACACATGCCACCTTCGGACCAAAAATTCATCCTTCTAGATCCCTGCTTCGGGATTTCGGGCGACATGTTCGCCGCGGCGATGGTCTCCCTCGGGGCCGGTGGCAAGGATTTTCCAGGCGCTCTCCGCTCCTTCCGCACCCATGAGAAATACCGGATATCGGTCTCCGACGCGGACAGATGTGGTTTCAAGGCCAAGCTCTTCAAGGTGGATGTCGAGAAGCATCGCCATGACGGCGGCCACAACCACGGAAGGACGCTGGAGGAAATCGAACATACGATAGACTCCAACAAGGATCTCCCCAGATCCGTCAGGGACAAGGCGAAAGGGCTTTTCGCGAAACTCGCGGACGCCGAGGCCGCAGTCCATTTCAAGAAGGAGAAGGTCCACTTCCACGAGGTCGGCGCGATCGACTCCATAATAGACATCTGCGCAGCGGCGCTGGCTATCGAGATTCTGGGGATAGAGAAGATATACCACGCCCCGGTCAACGTCGGCCACGGAACGGCGAAGACAGACCACGGGATCATCCCCCTGCCATCCCCGGCGGCAGCGGAACTCCTCAAGGGAATCCCCTCATACAGCGACCCCAAGCTGCCTCCGTTCGAGTTCACCACTCCGACAGGGGCGCTCATACTGGCCGGACTCTGCGAATTCCGCAGCTCGACGAGCCCCTTCGCAATCGAGCGCACAGGCTACGGCGCGGGAACAAGATCCTTCGCAGGCTTCCCCAACGTTCTCAGAGCCAGCATATGCTCCGGAACGGAATCCCCGGACGACGAGGATATTTTCGTCCTGGAATCCCTCTTCGACGATGCCACCGGCGAGGAACTCGGATTCCTCGCCAGCAGACTTCTCGACTCCGGCGCACTCGACTGCATCCTGATCCCGGCATGCGGAAAAAAGGGAAGACCCGCCAATCTCCTCTCTGCCGTCTGCCGCAGGGAATCCCTCGACAAACTCGCCGGAATAATCCTGCGGGAAAGCAGCAGCAACGGCGTGAGATACAGGCAGGAACGCAGGAAATCGCTGCAGCGCTTTTCAAAGGAAGTGAAAACCACCTACGGAGCGCTATCCGCGAAATTCGCTGTCCAGGATGGCAGAGTGATCAAGGCCAAACCCGAGCACGATTCAATATTGAGACTGGCGAAAATGGAGAAAACAGGCTATATTCTCGCAAAAAGGAAAATCGAAGCGCAGATCAACTCAAAATATGCGGGGAAGAAGCCATGACTGGAAAAAATCTCAGCCCGGACCTACTGAAAATACTCGCATGCCCCAAGGACAAGGCGCCCGTGGAACAAACTGCAGACGGAAACCTCAAGTGCAGCAAATGCGGAAAAATCTACAGGGTGGTCGACGGCATACCCGTAATGCTGATTGACGAGGAGGAAAGCAGCGACGACGAAGACTCCGGGCCGTCCGGCGACCCCGGCGACAAGAAGGACCTAAAATTCAAACCACACCCCCTGCTATCCAAGGAGAGGAGGAAGAAACCAAGGATAGTGGCGAAGGGCGACATGCCTTCCTCCGCCCCATTCATCAACATCGTGGAACAGAACGAAGCACACAAGATCCGCATCGTCAGAATATCAGTCCTCGTCCTCCTGGTCATGCTGGGCGCCTTCACGCTATATCTCCTCTATGCCAAGGCGAAAAAGGAGAACGCGCTCCAGCGCAGAGTTGACTCGATCGCCATGAAAGTCTCCGAATGCAGGAAGTCCATCGACAACGGCGAAGGCTACGAGTCCGCCAAGGCGGCCTTCGCCGCCATCTGCCACCTCGAGACGCTCAGAACCCTCGACTGGCGCAGGGAATCCGAATGGAAGGACCGCGAGGACTTCTTCAGGAAGACCATCGCCGACGAGTTCGGGATCAGGCCCGGCCACCCATTCGTCCTTCCGAGCGGCCCGATAGACATGGTCTGCATCCCGCAGGGCGTATTCCAGATGGGAAGCACGATAAAGGACAGGCGCTCCGGCGAGGACGAGCTACCGCAGCGAAACATCATCATCAACTACGAGTTCTGGCTCTCGCGGACCGAAGTGACCAACATGCAGTTCAGATTCGCATATCCCAAGCACATCGTCGAGGACTGGGGCGGCGAGAGGCTCGACGGCCTGCTGCAACCAGCATGCATGATGGACTGGCACATGGCTGTCTCGTGCTGCAGGTTCATCAACGAGATCGAGGCGAAGGCCGGCAGGGTTCCAGAAGGCTACGAATACAGGCTACCCACGGAGGCCGAATGGGAATACGCCGCGAGAGCAGGCACGAACACAGTCTTCTTCTGGGGCGACAGTTTCGGAGACGAAGGCGCGAAATTCGCAAACAGCTTCGACCTCAGGACCGCACAGGTCCACAAGTGGAAGACTGAAAAGGGAATGGCCACGAAAGATGGTTTCACCGCCAGCGCCCCGGCAGGATCCTTCAAGCCCAACGCATTCGGACTGCTCGACACGGCAGGAAACGTTTGGGAATGGTGCTGGGACTGGTACAACCCGCGCGCATACAAGGAGCTCGACGTGATAAGCCCGGTCCAGACACAGCCCGTCCAGGCCGACCTCGAAATGAGAGGCACATTCGACAGGCTATACTCCATCGAGGGCACCAGCAGGGTGATAAGGGGCGGATCGTGGGGCAACCTCCCCTCCGACTGCCGCAGCGCAAATCGCGACTCCGCCGTCCCCGAAACCAAAAACACGGGCATCGGCTTCAGAATCGCACTCGCTCCAAAAATCGAAAAACTCACGGCAAAGACCGACGCGGAAAAATGAAACGCCCGCTCCTCAATGGGTGCGGGATGGAAGTAGCGTCGGCTTTGCAACTACCAAAGTGGCGTCCGCTCTAGCGACACTCGTTTGCGTCAATTCCCTTCTCTGTCTTTGGCGGGAGTTTTGAGATTGGAGACGTCGAGTCCTTCGGATTCGAGTTCGGAGAAGCGCTATTCGTCCGTGGCCAGGAGTCCCTGCCTGACCAATATTCCGACGGTCGAGATTCTTTCGCCAACCGGGCGTTTCGGCTGTGGATCGTCCCATGTCAGGACGATGGCCAGCAGGACCGCGGCGGCGGCGGCTATTCTGCGTCTGACATCCATCCCGGAGATGGCATGTATCGAGATTGCGCAGATCACGCAGAGGATTGGTACTGCGGGTATTCTGAATCTGTAGAAGGGTTCGAAGATGAGCATGGAGAGGAAGTATGCCGACGCGAGGGTGTAGAGGAGGATAGCGCCTCTGCTTCTTCTCAGGAGAGGCATGGCCGCCGCCGTGACCAGTATCGCGTTGAATGGTATCGCCATGATACGAAGCATTGCGGAGAAGTCCATGTGTGAATAGACGGAGAGGCTGTTGGGAATCTCATATAAGGAGATGTATTTGAGAAAATTTCCTAGGCAACGGGCCAGGATGTCCTTGAGAAGGGCGATGTTTGCCAATGATATCCGGTGCCCGGGGTAGTAGAAGCCTATGACGTTCACGGCGTTGCCCGGAAGGACCGAGAATCTCCCGAATCTGGAAAAGTTGATCGCGCAGACGAGAAAAATTGGCAGGAGTGCGGAGATGGCGAAGAGGAGCAGACTTCGCGAGGCGAAGCTCCTCCTGATCTGTCCGGACGCGAGGAAGAGCGCTGGCATGGCCACGACCGGGATGAAATTCTCCCTGCCGAGCACAGAGGCCGCCGCGCAAAGTCCGGCAAAGATCATATGCCTGGTCTTGCGTGTCCTGTATGCCCTTATCAGGAAGTAGGAGTATGACATGAAGGCGAGGGAGAGAGGGGCGGCGCGGAGAAAGTCCAGCGATATGAGCGCCGAGGCGGCGTAAAAGCAGTAGATGAAAGATGCCATCTGGGCGAATATGAACGGCATCCTCAGATTCCTTGCTGTCTTGTATATCATGACCGGGACGAGGGCGCATAGGCAGGCCTGGAGGATGCGCATGGCCAGGATTTCACCTCTGGAAAGGAGGACCAGAGCGGCCAGGAAGACGGTGTATATAGGGGAATAGAGGTATGTCTGCGGCCAGAGCTTGCCCTGCGAGAGGGCGGCGGCCGCGGAGAGCATGGCTCTCTGGTCGGTGCCCGGTTCCGGCACGGGCAGGAGCCAGTGGCCCCTTAGCTGCGCGAGTATGACCAGCAGCATCCCGAGATGGACGAGATATATTATCAGTGCGAAATGCCTGTTGATGATCCTGTTCATCCTAGTGTCCTGCAACACTTAAATTTTCGGCAAGACAAGGCGTATATGGATGTCATTTTTTCTTTTTTGCAATCGAGCCAGGGCGGACGCCCTTCATCTTGCGTCTGTCGAATTCGTCGAAGACCTTTGCGAGCATCTTCCTGCCGTATGCGACCTTTTCCGTGTTGTCGCTGTCAATCATCTTGTGGTAGTGGTAGACGGCGTGCTGTAGCTCGTATATATTGAGGTGGGCGATGTCCGCCGGATCCTTGTCTGTGAAATGGTATCCGTATCTCCAGTCTTTCGCGCCCGGGACGACTAACTCCTTCTGTTTTGGCAGCGGAATTCCCTTCACGGCCTTTGCGATTTTCGCGAGTGCCTTCCTCGTGCTGGCGATTTCGTTGAGGACCCAGTTTCTGTTGAACTCGCAAGTCACTCTTGGAGGTGGCGGCCATCTTCCGTCGGAGTTTGCGGAGTTGGTCATGTGGAACCAGAATTCCTCCACGAGCTGCTTGAATTTCATCCTGTTCGCATCGGATTCGACGATTGGCTGGTATTTGCTCTTGTATTCGTCCCGGATCTGCTGGAGTATCGGCTCCCATGCCCTCGCCTCGGGCGTGTTGCCCCATGCGTCGGCGAACGTCCTGTGCCATGCGAAGCGGTCCTCCACGAAGAATGGCTCCTCGACGGGCTTTATCCGGGTGCAGGCCTCGGTGAATGTCATCATCGGTCCGACGTTGAGTATCTCCTTTATCATCACGTCTAGTTTCGGGGCTGCGGTCGGATCGCTCATGAAGGTCTTCGTGTAATCGGCCTTGTACTTGATGAAGTAGTATCCGGTGGTTCCACAGTATTCGGCGTCGTCTGCGACTATTATGGTTGCACCCTGCTTCTTCCTGCCCGACCAATGGATCATGTTGGAGATGTATTCCTCGATGGTGGTGTTGCCTCTGAAGTATGAGAGGTATTTCCCGACGAGCCTGTCGCTGCGGCAGAATCCGTCGAGTCCCGGGACTATGTTCTTGAATGGGCGGTGGAGGAACTTGCAGTCCGGGTCGAGCTCGAACCAGGGGAGGTGTCCGCCCCAGTTCATGTCGTGGGTGCGGTTGCGTTCCGTCCACGAGTAGTCCTTGTCGGAGCAGCACATGTATGATTCGAAGTCGAGGGTGAGGTATTTGACGCCCGCTCTTTTGAATGCGTTCGGCACATACTGCATCCAGGTGCATTCCGGGTTCCAGAAAGAATCCGCCCTGCGTCCGAGATGTTTTTCATATACGCGCTGTGCGAACTCGCATGACCAGTAGCCGTCCTCCTCGGGGATGTTCGCCATTATCGGGTGAGAGTATGGGGCGCCCATGAACTCGCAACGGCCCTCGGCGACCGCCTTCTTCAGCTTCCTCAGCACGTCCGGCGTGATTTTGGCCATCTGCTCTATCGTGTAGCCCGATGCTTCGAATATGTATTTGGCGTCAGGGTGCTTCGCGAATCCGTCTATGATGACTTCATATGAGGATCTTATCACTCTCTCATAGGATTCCGGGATGAGGAATGCGTAGTTGAGGTTGGCATGGAAGATGGCGACATAATTCATCGGCTCTCTCCTTTTGTTATTGTTTCACGCTGGATTCCAGCGATGGATTCTGATCACCGGTCAATGCAGTCCCATCCAAGCGAGTCCGTAGTCGAATTCGCCCGGAAGGGGTTTCGTCTTCAGATTGACAAGCTTTCCGTTCCTGATGTGCGGACTGCCCTTGTCTTTCAAGGTCTTTTCGAGTTTCGCCCTGCAGCCCCTGCATATGGATGCCTTTTCGGAGGAGAGATCATGCATGTCGTAGGGGTCTCCGCTCCTGTCGAACAGCATCTCCCTTCCATCGTCGGCGAAATAGAGATACTTGTAGTTTTCGTCCAGTATCATGTGCTGATTGTCTATCTGGCCGTGATAATATTCTCTAAGCCTCGAAGCCTCCCCTCTTGCGAGGGGGAGAAGGCTTTTTCCGCTGGCATCACGCGGGGCTGGGGCGCCTGCGATCTCGCAGAATGTGGGCAGGAGGTCGTCCGGGCCGACCACCGCGCCAGTCTTCGAGTTCTTGCGCGCTCCGACGCCTGCCGGGAATTTCGCCAGCATGGGTATGTGTGCGGCTCCTTCGATGAAGTTGGCCTTGAAGTATGTTCCGCAGTCCCCCAGGAGCTCGCCGTGATCGCTGGTGTAGAGTATCAGGGTGCTGTCCCAGAGTCCATGCGACTTGAGCCATCCGAATATCCTTCCGAGCTGGTGGTCTATGTTGGTGATCTTGCCGTAATAGACGCCATGCGCTTTTTCGACAGCCTTCCTCGTCATGTGGTCGTGGCTGTTTCCGGCCTGCAGTTTCCTGATGGCGTATGGACAGTCCGTGGCGGTGCTCCATTCCGGGATTCTCGGGGCTGGGATATCCTCGCCGTCATACATGGAGTAATATGGCTCGTGGATGGCTGCGGCCGGGTGCGGGTCTATCATCGAGAGCCAGAGGAAGAATGGCCTCGCCTTCTCGCGGTCCTCGAGAAAGTCCATCCCCTTTCCCATCACCCAGTTCGTCGAGTGGAAGGCCGGATTGAGACTGGAGAGCGCCGGGGAGAATTCATTCGCCCCTATGCCGTGCTCGGCGAAGATGCCGGCATGCCTTCTGATCTCCCTGTCCATCTGGGAGAACGAGATCCACGTCTCGAATCCGCCGGCGAAATCAGGCTCGGTGTGCCAATGCGACTTGCCCACAAGGCATGTCTGGTAGCCGGCTGAAGTCATGATGCTGCCGAGAAAATCCCTCCTGTCCCTGACTATCCTGTGCTTCTCCGCATAGGACGGCATGCCGTATATGCTGGACTGGACGCCGGTGATCATGGTCGTCCGGGCGGGTATGCATACCGGGCAGTCGCTGTGGGCCTGGGTGAAGAGGACGCCCTCCTTGGCCAGCATGTCCAAGTGCGGCGTCCTGACGCATGGGTGCCCCATGCATCCGAGACAGTCCCCCCTCTGCTGGTCGGAGGTGATGAAGAGGATGTTCGGCTTGTTCCTGTGGGAGCTTTTCTTCATGCCTCAGGATCACTCCTCGGGCTCTGTCTGCGCCGCCACCTTCGGGCCTTTCTTGTGGTGGTCCTGCACCTTCTCGAAGTGCCTGACGAGCTGCTTGTCTATCTTGGCGATCGCCTCGTCAATGGACTTGTACATGTCGAAGGTCTCGGATTCCGCCTCGTAGTTGATGTTCTTGCCGTGGACTATGACTTCGGCCTTCGCCCTTCCCTTCTGCTGGTCCAGGACGACTCTGGCGCTGGTGATCTTGCGGTATTCCGAGATGGCCGCCTCGATCTTCGCGGTCGCATGGTCCTTCAGGGCCTCTCCCACCTCGAAATGCCTTCCCGTGATGATGATCTCCATGTTCTCCTCCGGTATGTTGTTGTGGGCCGGCCGCAGAACTCCCCGTGTCCGCGCGGAGTTCTGCAATTGGCCCGTTGTGTTTGTCACATCGTGAATTTCGGTCCCAGATATATTTCCCTTGCCTTCTCGTCGTTGACGAGATATTCGCTGTCGCCGTGGCATAGTATCCTGCCCTCGCACATGAGATACGCCCTGTCCACGCAGGAGAGCGTCTCCCTCACGTTGTGGTCGGTTATGAGTATGCCGAGTCCCTTGTCCTTCAGTCTGGCGATTATCTGCTGGACATCGTAGACGGCGATGGGATCCACTCCGCTGAACGGTTCGTCGAGCATTATGAACGCCGGGTTCGTGACGAGCGCGCGGGTTATCTCCAGCCTCCGCCTCTCCCCGCCGCTGAGGGTCATCGCCTTCTGTCCGGAGAGATGCGAGAGTTCGAGCTCGTCGAGGAGCTCCTTCAGCCTCTTCTTCTTCTCCTCGGAACCGATGTCGAGCGTTTCGAGGATGGCGAGTATGTTCTCCCTGACGGTCAGCTTCCTGAAGATGGAGGGCTCCTGGGAGAGATAGCCCATGCCCAGCCTCGCGCGCTGATACATCGGCATCTGCGTGACATCCGTTCCACGGAATTCGATCCTCCCCTTGTCCGGGCGTATCAGGCCCATGGTCATGTAGAAGCTCGTGGTCTTGCCGGCTCCGTTGGGGCCGAGAAGCCCGACGACCTCTCCGGCCTCGACGAATATGCTCACGTCGTTGACGACCGTTCTGCCGTGGTAGGCCTTGCAGAGCCCCTCCGCCTTGAGTATCGCGTTCTGGTATTCAGCCTTCTTGTGGTGGGGCATTATTCGCCATCCTTGACGTTCGTGTTTTCGCTTCCTTGCTGAGAGTCCTTAAGATTCTCCGACTTGAGGTTGAGCTCGGGGTCTTTAACCTTCACCTTCTCGTTGTCTCTCCAAATCCATATTATCTCGCCCTTCAGGGTGTCCTTCCCTCTGCTCAGGACGGGGTCCTTGGTCAGGACTATCATTACAGTCTTCACGTCGTAGTCGGCGTGTCCGGAGGTGGATTTCTGGATGGGGTCCGGATTCTCCTCCGAGACTGGCATCTTGCGGATGATGACGACATTGCCTTCGCAGACTATCCTTGAAATCTGCTTCGCCGCGTTCTGCTCGGTGGTCGCCGCATCAGGCTTCTTCTGCTCCGGTTCGGTCCCGTCCCTCTTCTTGGTCGGCTCCATGAATATGGTCATCTTGTCGCAGTCAATGGTCATCTCCTGGTCGTCCACCCTGACCTTGCCCACGAAGGTGGCCTTGTTGTTGTCCACGTCGATTTCCAGGGACTCGGAGGTTATCACGGTGGGGACCTTCTCCGTGTCGCCTCCGGCCTTCTTTGTGGTTCTGAAGAATGAAATCCCCTGCGCGGCGCATTCGGCCGCGAGCATTGCGGCCAATGATGCGGAGAGTGTGATCAAAGGCAATCTGGACTTCCTGATTTTCACTTTATAGCATCTCCTTAGTTGTTTTCCTTCTGTGGTTTTTTCTTCTCTTCGCTATCGAGGTCGCCGGTGAGGACTACCCTCACGTTGGAGAGGACCTGGATGGTCTTCTTCTGCGAATCGGCCACGAACCCGACACCATCCACGGTCATCTTGTCGGATTTCATGTTTATGGCATCGTCCCCCTTTATGATCTTGGTGGAGCGGTCGTATATTCCTGTCGGGGTCGTGATTGTCGCCTTGACCTTGTCGAGAGCCCCGTCGAACCATTCGAGCCTGAGCTCCTCCAGATGCGTCATTATCCCGACCGTCTTCGCCCTGGCCCCGTATATCATCATCTCGGGTATGTCCGAGCTGTGCTCGCCATATTCGGGATGCCGGAAGTCGGTCAGCAGGACCGGCGTGTCGTCGCCGCTCTGCGCCTGGAGGCCATGCGCGAATACGATGACGATCGCGGAGCAGAGCATCCACGGCATGCATCTCCATGCTGTTTTTCCTTCACGGCGCATCAGCCTTAC
Source organism: uncultured Lentisphaera sp. (assembly GCA_964526605.1). Taxonomy (GTDB): domain Bacteria; phylum Verrucomicrobiota; class Lentisphaeria; order Victivallales; family GWF2-50-93; genus DYMC01. Next base: position 5,501 of record CAZGJP010000024.1, on the reverse strand, counting down.
TCCTTGTATTTCCCGATGGCCTTCTCCCAGAGCCCCTTCTCCATCAGGACCATGTCTATCAGCTCCCGCGCGGCGCCGCGTCCGCCGGCGGTCCGCGTGCGGAAATCGCAGAACTCGTCCATGTATGCCGGGGCGTCGGCGGTCACGGCGGAAAGGACGCATGCCTTCAGCATGGGGATGTCTATCACGTCGTCTCCGAGGTATGCGCATTCCGAGGCCTGCAGCGACTGTTCGTGGAGGAGTTCCTCGAAGGCCTTCTTCTTGTCCTTCTTCCCCTCGTGGAAGAAATCCAGTTCGAGCTCCTTCGATCGCCTTCTGTTCGCCTCCGCCTGCCGGCCGGAAAGTATACCGACTTTAAGCCCCAGCCTTCTGGCCATCTTGATCCCGTGGCCATCCCTGACGTGGAAGAACTTCATCTCGTCCTTCTCCCCGTAGCCGAGCAGACCGTCGGTGAGGACGCCGTCGATGTCGAATATGATGGCGTTGACCCTAAGGATTTTTTCTCTGAATCTCATGTATGTCGAGCACCTGCCGGATTATTTTCTCTGCGTCGTTGAAAGAGAGGCAGTTCGGCCCGTCGGAGAGGGCCTTTGCCGGGCGGGGATGAACCTCCAGGAAGAGGCCGTCAATGCCGACCGCGGCAGCGGCCCTGGCGAGCGGAGCGACGAACTCGCGCTGTCCGCCGGAGGCATGCCCGAGGCCACCGGGTGTCTGCACCGAATGTGTGGCGTCGAAGACCACCGGGACGCCGAGCGAGCGCATTATCGCGAGCGAGCGCATGTCAACGACCAGATTGTTGTATCCGAAGAATGTTCCTCTCTCGGTGAGCATCACGTTCCGGTTGCCAGTGGAGCGGACCTTCCCGACGGCGTTCCCCATGTCGGCCGGGGCCATGAACTGGCCTTTCTTTATGTTCACCCAGCGGCCCGTCTCGCCAGCCTCGATCAGCAACGAGGTCTGGCGGCAGAGAAATGCCGGTATCTGGACTATGTCGGCGACCTTCGCGGCCTCTGCCGCCTGCCCCGCCTCGTGGATGTCGGTGAGTATCGGAAGACCGAGCTTCTCCTTGACTTCCGCCAGGATTTGGAGGCCTCTGTCCATCCCGGGCCCCCTGAAGGAGGAGACCGAGCTTCTGTTCGCCTTGTCGTAGGAGGCCTTGAATACGAGGTTGAGCTCGAGCCTGCGCGAGAGCGCGAGCAGAAATTCCGCCGTCTCGAGGCAGAGGGATCTGCTCTCCACGACGCAAGGCCCTGCGATCAGCAGAAGTTTTCCGTCGGTGGATATGTTGAAATTCTTTCCTGACTTCTTCATCTTGCGGCAATATAGCCTCGATTCCTCATTTTTCCTGTTTCTCCAGGAATTTTTCCGCTTCCTCCAGATCCCGGGGGCTGTCAATGCCGATGCTGTGGCTTTCCGTGACTATCACCGATATTTTAATGCCGTTCTCGAGGGCGCGGAGCTGTTCGAGCTTCTCGCATTTCTCGAGGGGGGATTCCGGGAGGGAGACGAAACGCTCGATGGCCTCCCTCCGGAAGGCGTAGATGCCCCAGTGGCGCAGAAGCCCCGGATCGCCGGATCCGTCGCGCGGATAGGGTATCGGGGACCGGCTGAAATACAGGGCCCTACCCTCGGCGTCCACGACCAGCTTGACGACGTTCGGATTGTCGGCAACATCCTCCCGCGGGCATTTCACTGCGACGGTGAGTATTTCGTCAATCGAAGCGCTTTCAAGCCTGCGGACTATCCGTCTGATCAGCTCCGGAGGAACGAAGGGCTCGTCTCCCTGCAGGTTGATGACCGCCTCGCAGCCGGGCATGAACTTGTCCATCGCCTCCTTCACCCTGTCGGTGCCGGAGGGATGTTCGGGAGAGGTCATCACCGCCGTTCCGCCGAAAGCGCGGACGGCGTCCGCTATTCTCTGGTCGTCGGTGGCGACCACGACCGGACATGCCGCCGCCTTGACCGCATTCTCGCATGCCCACTGGACGATGGGCCTGCCGCGGAGGTGTGCGAGGGGCTTGCCCGGGAATCTCGTGCTTGCGAATCTCGCAGGGATCACAATCAGCGTCTTCAATTCCATCTCCTATCGTTCCGCGTGGTGGGATTCGGGACATGGGGAAATCTAGCACTCGATGGGAGAAATTCCAGCGAGTCGGATTGGCCCCCTTCTGAAAACTTCCGTGCGCGACGTCGGCACCGCATGCTTCGGGGCGGATTGCAAGTTCGCGCGGCGAATGCAATATTACTGGGAAACGGACATCTCCGTCATGGACACAGGAAGAAGGACGCGGAATTTTCTATTGTTGCTTGGGGCGATATCGCTGCTTGCATTCTCCGTTAGGATTGGAGTCTCCCTCGATCTCGCGAGGAACGACCCCGAGGTGTCAAGGCCCTCTCCCGGCACCGACATGGCGACCTACATGGAGCTCTCCAGGAGGATCTCCGAAGGCCGCATCGACGAACCGTTCTCCTACCAGCCGTTCTACTACGCGGCCTTCCTTCCGGCCCTGCATATCCTTTTCGGAAAGGGCATCGTTCCGGTCCTGCTTGCGCAGTCGCTGCTCTCCGCCGCGACGGTCCTGCTAGCCGGCATCTCCGCGGCCTGGATCGTCGGCAAGAGGGCTGGCATCATCGCCGGGTTGCTCTGCGCATTCTCCTCGAGCCTATGCCTCTACGTGCCCTATCACCTGATAGAGGCCATGCAGGCTTTCTGGATCGCGGCTCTTGTCTTCTTCGCGACCGCCGCATTGAAGAGAAGGCTGGCCCTGCTCTGGTTCGTCGCCGGCCTCATGCTCTCCTTTTCAATTCTGAGCAGGGGCAACATGTGGATATTCGCCCCCGGGATTTTTCTTGCGGCAATACGCTCCGGGCTCGAAAATGGGAGGTCCAAGGCATTGCTCTTCTCCGGAGCCTTCATCGTAGCGGTCATTGCTCCACAGATTCCGTTCTCCGTCTGGAACAGCGCCAAGACGGGAGCCTTCTGCGGTGCCGCGGTCAGAGGAGATTCCGTGCTCGCGCTCGGGAACAATCCCGAATCCCCGCCAGGGGGCGTGGTCTACTCGGAGACATACCGGGACTGGAGCGCCAGGACGGAGGAGATGGGGATGATGGGAAGGATCGTCGCATGGGCGTGGTCCGAGCCTCTCGCCTTCGCCGAGCTGCAGTCCAGAAAGATCCTCCTCTTCTGGGATCATCGTGAGATAGCGAACAACGTGGGCTTTGGGAGCAACGGCAACCGGAGCTGGATCTGGCGGGTCTTCTGCATCGTCCCCGGCTCTCTGATATCAGCCATGGCTCTGGCGCATCTCGCCGGAAAAGCCCTCGGAAGGAGAATTCCACGCGTCGTTGCGGAGGCGGAAAATCTGCTGATCTATTTCGTCCTCTCGTACTGCCTCGCGACGGCGGCGTTCTACAATCTGGACCGCTACAGGAGCGGAATACTCCCCGTCCTTGCGGTTTTCGCAGGCGCATTCGCAGACGGATGGATCCGCAGGCTCGCGAAATGGAATGGCGGACAGGGGAAAAAACTCGGAGGAGAGCTGCCCGGACTCCTTTTCGGTATCTTCATCGTGTTCTTCGCCTACGACGCCTACAGGGCCTACGAGCCGTTGACAATGCGGATGGTCCGTCCGCATGGGACCAGAACAACATTGTCGAAAGGAACGACGATGATCCATGACAACGGGCCGGAGGCTTTCGGCTCCTGGGAATTCGCCGAGCTCAAGGTGGGATCGCGCATCGAGAAGACTTTTGATGTCTCCGGGACTGACCATGGCGGCGAGGCAAGATTTCTCATCGCGCTGTTCTCGCCCGGCCCCGGAACGGCGCTCGTCGAGGCCAACGGACTCGAACGCAGAATCGTGTTCGAGAAGGCGGGCTTGCGCGAGGAGGAGTTCCAATTCGAACAATGTCCGGATGGAAAGGTGATGATCTCGATCAATGGCGCCGGAGCCGGCCTTTTCGCGTGGATAGACCGCCAGAGGGACTACGGGCGGACCTTGATCGGGGGAAAGTCTCCCGGCGGGGAGCTGGCCTGCAGGATGTACTATTCTCCGACTGACAAATAGTGTGCGTTTGTCCCCGTCCTCCGGACAAAGACGGTGTTTTGATTGTTCTGATTGATATTGTAGCTTCTTGAGGCATATTAACCCGGATATTGCGTTTGATATACGATTCATGCAATATCTATCCAGAACGCTTTTCGGCCTCGGGGCAGGCTGATTTTTCGAGGCTTGCCTCGAAAAGATCGGCCTTCCGGTGAATTTTGCCACCTCTAAACGCAAAAGTTACTTTTGCGTTTAAGTCGAGTAAATTGCAAAGCTCCCCGTGGCATCTGGAAAGTGCATTCAGGAGGCTTGGGCGTTTCAACAGGATAGTGTTCGTTCCTCCGTCCGACGAAGATGCGCGCGGCGTGATCTTGGATATTATGCTCAAGGACACACACGAATATCGAGATGGGAAACATGAGGAGATTCATTCCGGTCGGTCTGGAGCACAGGAACTGCATCGAGGCGGGGCTTGTCCGCCACGGTGGCCTCTGCTGCGAATACTCCTTCCAGAATCTTTTCAACTGGGGGCAGATATACGACGCCCGCTGGGCCGAGCTCGACGGAACCATGTATCTTTATTACGGGTTGGAGAATTCCCTCTTGATGCCGGTCCCGAATCTCCCTCCGGAGAAGCTTTCCCGAGTCCCCGACACGTTCGGGCTTTCAAAGGATGATTTCACGGTCTGCCATGCGACTGAGGAATACATCGCGGCCCATCCCGGCGTCCACGAACATTTCGAGGTGGAGGACGACGACCAGTTCTTCGACTACGTCCACAGCATCGACAGGCTCGCAGAGCTGAAAGGCTCAAAACTTGCGAAGAAGAAGAACCTCGTTTCGCAGTTCATACGCAACAATCCTTCATACGAATGCCGACCGATAGGACCTGACATCTATGAGGAATGCTTCCGCTTCGCCGAAAAATGGTGCACCATCAGGACCTGCGATCACATAGGCATAACCCACGAGAAATCGGCCATACGGAGGGCCTTCGACCATTTCGAAGGGATCGGACTCGAAGGGCTTGCGATTTTCGCGGGAGGAGAAATCCGCGCATTCTCCGTGTTCTCGAGACAGAATGCGGAGACATTCATCGAGCACTTCGAGAAGGCCGACACAGGAGTGAAAGGCGCCGCGCAGGCCATCAACTGGGAGACTGCAAGACATCTTCGCGGAAAGGCCCAGTTCCTGAACCGCGAGCAGGATCTTGCAATCGAAGGGCTCAGGAAGGCGAAAAGCTCCTACGACCCGGATGTCCTCATCGGGGGAAAGACTCTGAAGCTGAAGGTAAAGATTCACTGAACTACGTCGTTCAGCGAATCTTTACATCCCAAAAAAAAACGATTTCGCATCTTATCTTAGTACGGATTCAGTAAACGGACGTAGTTCACTGAATACGTACGAGCCAATTGCAGATATCCGCTCCCTGCGACCGGCTCACCTATGAACGCG
>CAZGJP010000023.1:0-16829 GCA_964526605.1 uncultured Lentisphaera sp. | reverse complement strand
ACATGGAATGCAGCCTCGAAGACTGCATGATCCTCATCCACGAGAAGAAGATCAGCAACCTCCAGGATCTCCTCCCACTGCTCCAGACCGTCGCGAAACAGGGCAAGCCCCTCCTGATAATCGCCGAGGAAGTCGAAGGAGAAGCCCTTGCGACCCTCGTCGTGAACAAGCTCCGCGGCACGCTCAACGTCTGCGCAGTCAAGGCCCCCGGATTCGGCGACCGCAGGAAGGCGATGCTCGAAGACATCGCGATACTGACGGGCGGAACGTGCATATCCGAAGACCTTGGCATCAAGCTCGAAAGCGTCAATGTCAGCCAGCTCGGAAAGGCCAAGAGGGTCACCGTTGACAAGGAGAACACCACGATAGTCGAAGGCGCGGGCAAGCAGTCCGCCATACTCGGAAGGGTCAACCAGATCAAGAAGCAGATCGAAGAGACCACCTCCGACTACGACCGCGAAAAACTCCAGGAAAGACTTGCGAAACTCGCAGGCGGAGTCGCCGTCATCAACGTCGGCGCGGCCACCGAAACGGAAATGAAGGAGAAGAAGGCCAGAGTCGAAGACGCCCTCCACGCCACAAGAGCGGCAGTCGAAGAAGGCATAGTCCCCGGAGGCGGTGTCGCCCTCATACGCGCCGCAAAGGCCCTCAAGGACCTCAAGGTGTCCGGCGACGAGGCTATCGGATCGAGCATAGTCCTCAAGGCAATCGAAGAGCCTCTCAGGAAGCTCGCCGCGAACGGCGGATATGAAGGCTCGATAATCGTCCGCGAAGTCGGCGAACGCAAGCAGACCGAAGGATTCAACGTCGAAACCGGCGAGTATGTGGACATGCTCAAGGCCGGAATCATAGACCCGACCAAGGTTACAAGGTCGGCCCTGCAGAACGCCTCGTCCATCGCGGGGCTCCTGCTCACCACCGAATGCATGGTCACCGAAATTCCTGAAAAGGAGAAGGCCATGCCTGCGGCAGGCGGACCCGGAATGGGCGGAATGGGAGGAATGGGCGGAATGGATTACTAATCCAGACCCAACGGTAAAAAATAAAAGGCGCGCCAGTCGGCGCGCCTTTTTTTTGCGTAACTTCAGACCCCGAAAGGTCATGGAATTTAACTTGATACCAATCTTGTTTTACAACGAGCTAACGGAGGCAAGGAAGAAAAATAAATTTCACTTTTTTACCACTAATCTACACTAATGGAACACTAACGAACTACGAAAGACGCGGAAATCGCGAAAAACAATATTAACATTGATGAACAGGATTGCTCCGCCTTGTCGTCTCCGCAAACAGGATAAGATGGAAATGAATTTGCCGCTGTCCGCGCCAGCGCGGACAGGTGTCGGACAGCAACTGAAAGACAAAGCCTGTGGCCTTGCCTTTCGGTTGCTGTCCGACTGTCGCTCTCTCTGAGAGCGCGGCAAATTCTGAACGGCAATTTTTTCGCGTCTTTTTCGCGTGTTTCGTAGTTGGAATGAGGTTATCATTAGTGACGAGTTAGTGTCAATTAGTGGTTAAAAACTTTCTTCCCTTTGTTTTCTCCTTGTAAAAATTAAAAAAAAAGGTATCACTAGATTTTTCGCGTTTCAAGAGGTTACATGGGCAGACTTGTCGTTGTCTGAGTTTACTGAATACGTACTAGGCGGCGAAATTCAGACTGTCACTCCAGCGTCCTGAAGAACTTCTCGAGTGGATAGATTTCCCTTATCGCATCTACATTGCATCCGGTCATGTAGAGGCCGTTTTCGACATCTCCGCGCCAAGTCGCCAGAAGCGCCTTCGCTATGCAGAACGGGACCTTCGCCGGATTGCATGTCCTCAGACAGCGGTATGGACATGCGAATTTCTCGCGGCTTCCCGAAAGAACCCTTCCCACGAGAGGGGTCTTGAGGACTCGGACTGGAAGACCGACCGGGCTCCTTATCACGACCACGTCCTTGCCAGTGGCCTTCACGTAGACTTCCTTCGATCTGCGGTCTATGCCCGCCTCCTCCGAGGCGATGAAATGCGTCCCTATCTGCACGCCTGCAAAACCCATGCGCAGCATTCTCTCGATGTCGTCCCTGGACGCCACCATTTCGGCGGCGATTATCGGCTTCTCCGAACATCCCATCTCGTCCATCACCGCCTTCACCTCCGCGAAGAGCTTGTCTATAGAGCAACTTTCGGGGGATTCTATCTGCTCCATGCTGAAACCGAGGTGGCCGCCATTCTTCGGACCTTCCACAATCACCGCGTCGGGTTTCCTGCCATATCTCCTCTTCCATGCGGATAGCAGGACGGACAAAGCGCGGCCGCCCGAGATGACGGGTATGAGCGCAATGTCCGCATCTCCAACGTATTCCGGGAGGGGAATGGGCAGTCCGGCGCCGGATATGATGAAGTCGGCCTTGCAGCGGACGCTTTCCTCGACAAGCTCGCGGTAGTTAGACAGCGCCACCATGATGTTGACCCCGATCGGGCCCTTGCCGCCGCTAAGCTCTCTGGCGGTCTTCAGCTCATCGTGGAGGACGCGATTGGACTCGTTCACAAAATCGATCTTGGACTTCTCGATGTCACCAAGGCCTACGCTCGCGATCGTGCCGTATCCGCCGAGGCGGGCAGTCGCCGCGGCCAGAACCGCGCCGCCCACGCGGACTCCCATTCCAGCCTGCATGACTGGAAAACGGCTTTCCACCCCTCTTATCTTCAACGATGGTAGATGCAAGACATTTCTCCGGTTCTTGAAAAATCCTCAATATGCCTGTCTATCGGGCTTTTGCAAGGCATGTTGATGCCTGAGCACAATTGAATTCCGCATTTCATTCGCTATGCCTTCTGTACTCCTTCGGGGACATTCCAGTCCTCTGCTTGAACTGCCTGCTGAAGAAGAAGGCGCTGCGGTAGCCTGAACGATCGGCAATTTCAGATACCGTGTCTCCAGTCCTCAGCAGAAGCCTCTTCGCACATTCAATCCGGGAGTTGATCAGAAATTCCTCGGGACTAATCCCGTTCGCCTTCTTGAAAAGTCTCGAGAAATAGGCGTCGGATAGCTTCATCTCCGCGCTCATCCGCTTTACCGAAGCATACCTCTCGGGATTCATCATCACCGCCGTCTTGAGACTGTTCATGGAGTTCATCCTGGCGGCGTTGACCCCGGCAATGTCAACCGAACTGCCGGAGAAGTCAAGCTCTAGCAGGAGAAGCCTCAGCCACTCCGCGGCAAACTCGCGCCTCTCGAGAAGAACCTCCACCTGTATCTTGTCCAGAACATGTCTGAAAAATTCCAGATTCTGTATGCGGCGGTGAACTGCCGGAAGATCATCGTCAGACGGAAATATCGACCTGCCACGGGAATCAACAAACAAAAAATGAACAGGGTATAGCAGGAGAGGATTGTCGGGATCATGGCTGACAAGATACCTGCGCCCAGGCCGCAGAAGAAAGCAATCCCCCATCGATATCCTCTGGCTCCGCCCCCCATGGCGCATGACCCCCGTCCCATCCAAAACCGTCCAGAGATCATACACGTCAAGCCTCTTCCCAGTGTCCCATACCCAATCTCGCAGGCATGAATACATGAAGGCCGCCTTCACCGAAATCTTCGCGTTCTTCAATGAAATTGTCATTTAAATGCAAAATATTATGATTAGAGTGTATGAGATTATACTTTCAAAATGCATGGAAGTCAAGTATAATTATGATGAAGGCGGGGATTCCAAACAGAACAAGGACGGAGGAGCTTGCATGAAAAGAAAAATTTTCACTCTCATCGAACTCTTGGTGGTCATTGCGATAATCGCGATCCTCGCGGCGCTTCTCCTGCCGGCGCTCAAGCAGGCAAAGGAGCAGGCACACTCGATTGTCTGCAAGGGGAATCTAAAGAACCTCATCCTTGCGTACAACACATATGTCATAGACTACGGCAATGCCCTGCCGCCATCGCAGAATCCAGCTGGCATATGGTGGTATAGGAACAGTGGCAGCCTCGGAGATTATCTAAACGCGCCGTCCAGCAATCATCCATCGGGAGTTGCAGACTGCCCCTCCGCGCCAAGGAACTGGTATGGCTATAGGAACCAGACCGATTCCAGAGGACGCTATCATGTGGCGATCGGGATAAACCACATGCTTGCGAGGATTGACAGTACGAGCAACGGCATGGGGACGAACAATCTCACCCAGATAAAGACCCCCTCGAGAGCGATAGTCTTCGCGGACTCCTTCTGGGGCGACTCCATAGTGACCGGAACGCAGACAAATACCTACAATTATCCTACTATGGCGGACAGCTTCCTAGCCAGTCAGGATCCCGCTGACTTCGTAGCGCTTGGAGCGGGAACAATGTACACCACTTTCTCCGGGTGGCTGGGCGGAACCAATACCGGACCACGATGGTCGCCGCGCCACAGGGGGGCTACCAACATCGCGTTCGTGGACGGCCACGTGGACATGAGCAAGAGGTGGCTTGACGACAAAACCGCAGAGAAGATAACCGTCTACTACGATCCATACTATTGGGGGACATGGAGGTGAAACGCACACAGACCATGCCAGACAACGCTGTAAAATCCATTGCAATATGCGCAGTGACGCTGTTCATCGGGATTGTTTGCGGCGGAGCCGGAATCGAGAGCAAGCTGGCGACCTTTGCAGAAGCGGACAAGGCTTCTCCACCGCCAGAGCATCCCGTGCTTTTCGTCGGCAGTTCAACAATCGAGATATGGGGCAAGAAGGGGCTCTCCGAGCAGATGGCAACCCTTCCCGTCGTATGCAGGGGAGTCGGTGGAACCACGACCAAGTTCCAAGTTGAACACTTCGACAGTCTCTCCCTCAAATACAAACCGTCGCTGATCGTGTATTATTCCGGTGACAACGACATAGGGAAAAACTTGAAGGCCAAGCCAGAAACCCCTTTCGAAGGGTTCAAACAATACTCGGAGCTGGTCAAGGAGCGTCTTCCCGCAGCCAGGATAATCTATCTCTCGATAAAGCCGAGCATCCAGCGCAAGGAGACTTGGCAGATCATGCTGAAGGCTAACAAGATGATTGAGGAGTTCTGCTCCAGCGACCCCGCCAGACTGCATTACTTCGACATCAGCTCCTTTGTCCTTGATGAGAACGGCGAACCGGATCCTGCGATGTTCGCAAAGGACGGGCTTCACATGAGCCAGGCCTGCTACGATAAAATCGCCGCCGCACTGAAGCCGCTGCTCGAAAAATTATACAATTCATCCGGAAAGGGAGAGCAAAAATGAGAAAGATATTTTGGCCCTTGGCTGGAGCCGCGGTCCTGTCGGCCCTGTCCGCCCAGGAGGATGGAGAATGGAATGTCGTTAAAAATCCTCCGGTTGATCTATATAAAATCAGTGCGGAAGTGAAAACGGCCGATCCCCTTAATTTCGGAGTCAACCTGCGCCCGGGGCACTTCAAACCCTGGTATGAGTTCCGATTCGAGAACCTCTACAACGCCGAAGTCGGCTTCGAACCCATCCTTTCGAGATCAATCCTCACTCTGAGCGGAGCGGAGAACTGCACGCCAACCAGGATAGAGGAGAAATGGGAGGCGAGGACAAGACCGGGTCTTTCCGAATGGGGTAAATACCCGACCGGATGGTGGGACGGCGCCGACCTCGTCATCTACAGGATAAAAGATGGCGCATACGACAAAATCCATCGGTGCAAGGTGAAGAAGCACGCCGGAGAGAAGGGCGTCGAGGAATGGATCGAACTGGATCAGCCAGGTCCGGTGGCCCAGAATGGCGACATCCTGGTGTTCACCAAGGAAATGCTAGAACTGCCTTTCCCCGACGAGGACAGTTACTTCAGGAAACGCCACGGATTTTTCATGCCCACATCAAAGGCGGTGAAACCAATCAGGGACATGGACCGGAAGGCACCCGAAAACGGGGGAAAATCCAGCTTGAAAATAAGCCTGCCCGGCGGAAAGGAAGAGGGAATGTCGCACTACTTCATGCAGAACAGGGAGATGTATCTGATGATCCCCGATGGGACAAAGATGCGATGCGAGTTGTGGATGCGCCAGGAGGGAATGAGTGCCGGCAAGGTCAAGGTCAGCATTGGCAAACAAGAGACCAAAGTTTTTGACGTGGGCGCCGACTGGAAAAAATATTCCTTCGATTTCGTTTTTTCAAAAGACAAAGTTCCGCTCAACGAAGAGAGCGAGGATAAACCCAAGGCCACGGAAGGAATCCGGACGGAACCGGCAGACAGTGTCGGCGTTAGCTCCGACGAGAAAGGAACTCTCTGGATAGACAATTTCGTCTTGTATGAAAGCGCTCAGAAGCCTTTTTCCCCTCGTGCGAAGCATCTCCAAAACCTGAAAAGCTTCAAGCCGGGCACAATCCGTTTCTGGGACGGCAGCGGGATAAACAGGCATGTCACGTTGGAAAATTGGCTTGCTTCCTTCCCTGAAATGATGGGAGACGATGGCATGAAGGGAGTATTCGGGCTGCCATTGGGCGGAGCTCTTGATTTATGCAAACAATGTGATTCTTCTCCGTGGTTTGCACTCTACCCGCTCTTCACCGATGAGGAGATACTCGGATTGATGGAATATCTCGCCGCGCCGCCCGACAAGGGTTATGGCAGACGCAGAGCCGCGGATGGACGGCAAACCCCTTGGCTGGACGAATTCAAGACTCCAGTGATGCTGGAATGCGGCAACGAGACTTGGAACACGATATTCGGACCGCAGGCATGGTCTGGAAAACCCGAAACATACGCGGCTGTCGCCGAACGCATGTTCAGGATAATCAAGTCAAGCCCCTACTACAATCCAGACAAATTCCGTCTGGTCGCATGCGGATGGAGCATGGAACCGTACAGGAGGATGGACAAAGAGAGAGGAGAATTCGACATGTCCGGCGACAAGACCAAGCAATGGAGCTTCAAAGTCGCGGAAGGAACTGGATCCGCCACAGCCATTGACGCCGCATGGTATTATGGCGGAGCGGATGGCGTCACCGTCCTTGGCGAAAACGACAGGGAGCTATATGCCAAACAACTTTTCTACGCTCCTTGGATATGCGCCCCGCAGGCCGAGGCCCTGCTTAAGATGAGGCAGGAGCTTTTCACGGCCCAGCCTAATCGGACAAGATTCGACATCGCCTGCTACGAAGGCGGGCCCGGATATCCCATGCCAAGCGCCGCAAAACCCTATTCCAAGGAGGGTGAAATCATAGGGAAATCACTCGTTTCCGGACTGGTCACTCTCGATGCCTTCTTGTTCAATCAATCGCTCGGATACACTTCCCAGAATTTCTACGAATATGGAATCGGGACGAACTTCACGAGCCACACCGCTGAGGACAGACCCATCCCGGCATGGATCTCCCTCTCGATGCGCAACAACTACTGCAAGGGTGCAATGCTCGACGTGATTGCGAAAGACGTGAAGACATTCGACATCCCGGACAGCGTCCTCGAAAAGCTGAACTGGAAGGGAGTGAAGACCAAAAAGAGCATACGCGGAAGAAAGGGCGTCACAGCCACCGCATGCTACGCGTTCCAAAACGGAAACGAATATTCCTTCCTCCTCCTAAACAGACTTTTTGACAGGGAGAGGAAAATCAGACTCGAAATGCCGTTCAACCCGGCACCGGAGGCCACGGCGCACATGCTCGCTCACAAGGACCCAAGGGCGCATAATCGCTTCAGCAACGAGGTCAAGGAATCAGAAAGGAGCATCGGCGATTTCAAGAACGGATACGAGTTCATCCTGCCGCCGTCTTCGATAATCATCATTAACGCGAGGAAGGCGCAATGACATCTTTGTCCAAGACGCCAGTCAGGTCTGCCGGTTTCGCCATCTTGCTGATGCTAAGCCCGCCGCTTCTCAACGCGGAGGAGATGTCACCAACCGAACTTTTATCCCGAATCAGGTCCGGAAGGGACGAGCTGACCCCGCAAGTCCAGGAAATAATGCGTGGCGCGACTCTCGAGACCACATATCGCCCCGCGTTGAAGGCGAAATTCTCCGATGCCCAGAAAAAAGACCTCGAATCCTATCGCTCCTGGATGAAGGCTGAAGGGGAAAATCTCGTGGAGAAACTCCTTTCATCACACCCCATTCCGCCAGAAAAATGCGACCTGCTACACATCCTTCAAGCCTCGGCCATGTTTAAAGCATGGGGCAACGGCGGTCCCGAAAGGAGCAAAGCAGGAGAACCCGCCGGACAATACGCTTCAAAAGTCGTCTCGGAGGGCGAGACCGCCATGAAAAAAGGCTTCACGGCAGGAACACTCTCGGACGCCGACATCGCCGCTCTCCGCGCATATCTTGTTTATTCCGCAATGAGGCTGACCAGCGTCAAGATCGTCCCGCACGACTTCGGGATCGGCGCGGAAACGCTCAAACCCGGACAGGACGCGCATCCGATGAAAATTCCCGTCCTCGAAACCATTCTCGCATCGCCAAAATACAGCGATGAACTCGTCCAGGACGACTGCGCCTTCCTGAAACCGGCCGGCGTCGCCAAGCTCCTCGAAATAATCTCCTTCTATGAAAACGGCGCGGAGAAAAATCGCCAGGATCCAGCGGAGGGATACTTCAATCTGCACGAGAAAAAAGAGGCGAAACCCGCCGTATTCGTATTCGGATACGCCCCGGACGTCTTCCTAAAGGTCTGCATGCCAATCTACGATGTCCTCTCAAAATCATATCGAGGAAAAGCCGATTTCCATTATGTCAACACAAACTATCACGACACATACGCCACAGGACCGGTCTTCGCCGGCGCGGAGGCGGGAAATGACAACATCCGCCTCACCCACCCCCAGAGCATCGAGCAGAGGGCGAGAATGGCGAAGGCGCTATACATCACGTATCCGTCAGCGTCTGTCAACTGCCTCCTCGACAACATGGGACAGACCGTCCGGAACGCGTATCACGTTGATGGCGGCTCGGCGCAGTTCTACATAATTGATGCGGATGGCAAGATCGCATACGCATCGCCGTCTTCATGGTTCGGATGGACGGGCGGAAACTACACCGATACCGTCCTCTGGGCAAACGAGATCGAGTTGCAGTTGCGCAAGATCCTCGACAATGGAGGACGAAGGGATAAGTCCCTCGAAAGCCTTCCGCCAAAATCCACAAGATTCGGTGCGGAACGCCCGGCGAAAAGAAAGGCATTTGTCGGAAAAAAGGCGCAGAACTACGCCTATGGCGCTGGGAGATTCATATGGCTGACCGGAAGGATCGAAGCCTGCGACGCAAGCTCGGTCTCAGTCTCCCCCGACCTCGGACCGGAGAACGAAATGAAGGGACTCCAGGCGGTCAAGGCATCAAACGGAGCACTCAAGCTCGGCAAAGACGCCTCCGACAATCTGTCGGCATTAGAAAAATGGCTCGCAATGGCGCAGCAGCGCAAGCCTGCGAAATTCGCAGTCGCAGATGATGTCGAAATATTCATCAACGGGCAGGAAGCCGAGCCGCAGGATCTGCAAAAAGGGGATTTCGCCGGAATATGGCTCGATTTCAGAAAACACTCGCCTGAAGACCAGAACACGAAGCCAATTCAGATCAGGGTGGCAAGATGATGACGGAATTGAAACTCAAAGATAAAGTTGCAATAGTCACCGGCGCAGGCTCCGGAATAGGACGCGACGCGGGGCTTCGTCTCGCGTCAATGGGTGCCGCCGTCGCCGCCGTTGGAAGGACTTTCGCGAAAATCGCAGAACTCGAGGCCGAAATCAAGTCCGCTGGCGGGATATGCCTGCCGGTCGAATGCAATGTATCCGACCCTGACTCCGTCCGCCAGATGATCGCGGTGGTCGAAAAGCGGCTTGGCGCTCCGGACATCCTTATAAATTCGGCTGGAATCCATTCGGGAGCCGACATACTTGGCTCAGACGACTCAACCGTGCGAGGCGTTATGGACAGCAACCTGCTCGGCACAATCTTCTGCACAAGAGAGGTCTTCGGGCTGATGAAGCGCAGCGGTCGCGGCCACATCATCAACATCGCGTCGCAAGGCGCCGGATGGCCCGGCCGCTGGGAGGCGATATACGGAACTGCGAAGGCGGCGCAAGTCATGTTCTCCCTCAAGACGCTCGCTCAATTCGAATTCGAGAACGAAAAGATCAGGAAAAACGGAGGACGCGACTCGTTCTTCTGCCACGTCCTCTGCCCCGGCGCAGTTGACACTCCGTTGCAATCGAAGAACAAGGACAAGTCTTCCATGCTCCGGACATCCGACATCTCGGACATGATAACAACACTTCTTCTGAATCCAGCGCATGGGCTCGATTCGCTTGCGGACAAGGCGAAAAACGCAAACTATCAAATCGGCCCGATAGGAGTCTTCGAGAAACACCAGAACATAATACGGATGTTCAAGTGAAAATGGGACGGACAAAAAAAATAAAAATAGCCGTCGCCATCGCGGACAGCAACGCGGCCCCCTCGGCGTTCGTCGTCTGGCGCGGATTCGAGGAGTCCATCCCGAAAGCCGCCGCGCTCGGATACGACGGAGTCGAACTGGCGCTGAAAACCGCCGACGATGTGAAACCCGCGAAACTCGCAAGAACCCTTGAAAAACACTCCCTCGAGGTGAGTTGCATAAGCACCGGACAGGTCTTTGCAGCCCTCGGACTCTACTTCACACACACGGAAAGGAAAAAAAGAAAAGAGGCGGTCAATGTCTTCAAAGGACTCGTGTCTCTCGCAAAGGACTTCGGACAACTCGTCAACGTGGGCAGGGCGAGAGGATTCATCGCCGAAGGACAGAAAAGGGAAGATGCGGAGGCCCTCCTCATCGAATCCTGCCGGGAACTATGCGACTTCGCCGGCGAAAACAAAGTGTCAATCGTAATCGAACCGGTCAACCGCTACGAAATCAATTTCATAAATAATATCGAAGAAGGAGCCGAGCTCGTGGAGAAGGTCGGACGGAAGAATCTCGGACTCATGCCCGACGTATTCCACATGAACATCGAAGATGCAGGAATAGGCAGGACGCTTGCGAAATTCGCAGATCATGTCAGATATGTCCATCTCGCCGACTCGAATCGCCTCGCCCCAGGATGGGGACATCTCGATTTCGGCGATATTTTTTCCGCTCTGCGGAAAATCAAATACCGTGGCTGGTGTTCGGTAGAGATCCTGCCTAAACCCGATCCGGATTCCGCCGCGAAAAAGGCGATCGAGACGGTCCGAAAAACAATCGCTTAGCCGGTTTTTACCCGATTTGACCAATCTGTCCAATAGGCCCCATAAAAGATGAAAACTCTGAAGCCAAAACTTAAAGGAGAGTGGCGGACCATCGCGCCGAAACCGAACTTTTCAGGCATTCTCCCAGCCCTGTCGCATGAGAAGAACTGGACGCACGAGATAAACGACCACCACATATTCAGAGGCCCCGACGGTGCATGGCATCTCTGGGCATGCGTCAGGCGAACTCCGGTCGGAAGAGTCCTCGCCCATTGGGAGGCGGATAAACTCGATCAAAGTCCATGGCGCTTCACAGGTGAAGTCATAAGAGCCGACAAATCCGCCGGAGAAAGCCAGGTCCATTGGAACGGGGAGGAATTTCTACAATCCCCGTTCATCGTCGAAGATGGAGGCATCTTCCACCTGTTCTACGGGGGCTATGCCACGGGAATCGACCCGGATGGGAGCCCGACCCAAAACTACGACAGGATGGAAAACCAAATCTGCCTGATGACGTCCACGGATGGCAGGAAATGGACACGCCGCAGGAACGCGGATGGCACGAGCAGGCTATTTGCCGGCCCCGGGGCCGTCCGCGACGAATTCCTCGCCAAATTCGATGGCCTCTGGCACATGTATTACTCCGGACACCATGATGGGAACAGAAACAAGGCGGGAATATATCTGCGAACTTCGCAAAACTTGATTGAATGGTCGGACTGGAATCTGGCCCACTTCGACGCGCCGGATGCCATAAATTCCAAGATCATTCCCGAATCACCAGTGGTGATAGGCAAAAATGGAATCTTCTATCTTTTCAGGACCAGCTCGGACAGGCGCAACGTGCTTGTAAGCGATTCTCCTGACAACTTCGGAATCGGCGATTGCTCCGGGAACTATCTCTGCTCCCTCCCGGACGTGGTCGCACCGGAAATCATCGCGGACGAGAAAGGCGACGAATGGATTACCACCATAAACGACGGAAACGGATACTCGGTGAAAATCCGCAGGCTTGAATGGAGATGACATGGACCTTGACAGACTAACAATTCTCTCATGGGAACTGCGAAGGACGATTCTCCGCATGAACCATCTTGCCGGCAGCGGACACACCGGGGGCAGTCTCTCATGCGCGGATATAATCACCGTGCTATATGAAAACCACATGCGGGTCAGGCCCGACAATCCGCAATGGACCGAGCGCGACCGCTTCGTCCTGAGCAAAGGACACGCGGCTCCGGCCCTCTACGCGACGCTCGCGAGGAAAGGATTTTTCGACGAATCGCATCTATGGACATTGCGGAGGACTGGCAGCATCCTCCAAGGACATCCGTGCATGTTCAAGACGCCCGGAATAGACATGTCGACAGGCTCGCTCGGAATGGGACTCTCGGTCGGGCTCGGAATGGCGCTCGCAGCAAAACGCAAAAAGGATGACTGGCGCACATTCGTCCTTTGCGGAGACGGAGAAATGGACGAAGGACAGAACTGGGAGGCGTTCATGGCTATCGCAAAATGGAGACCGGACAATCTCGTCGCGATAATAGACCGCAACCACGTCCAGCTCGACGGAAGCGAAGCGGAAATCATGCCGCTGGGCTCTCTGAACGACAAACTGCGCTCATTCGGGATGAATGTGCTGACCTGCGATGGACATGATGTCGCCAGCATTGACCAGGCCATCGGCGCGGCTCTCTCGAAAGAATCCCCGGTGATCGTGGCTGAAACGGTGAAAGGCAAGGGCGTCTCCTTCATGGAGGGCAAATCCGAATGGCACGGCAAGCCGATAAACGAGGAAGACTACAAAAAGGCAATCGCTGAAATCGAAAAGAAACTTGGGACATTGAAATGACAACCGCTTCAAAACCGATGAGGATGGCTTTCGGCGAGGCGCTGCGCGACCTCGCGGAGAATTTTCCCGGCTTGGTAGTGCTCGATGCCGACTGTTCGAGCAGCACGCAGACAAAACTCTTCGCATCGAAATGTCCTGAGAGATTTTTCAATTTCGGAATCGCCGAGGCGAACATGGTCTCCGCCGCCGCCGGAATGGCGGCAAGCGGACTCGTTCCAGTCGTCTCCAGCTTCGCTTTCCTCCTCGCCCTGAGGGCGGGCGATCAGGTCAACAGCCTCGTCGCATACAACAATCTCAACGTGAAGCTCGCGGGCGGATATTCCGGACTTTCCGACTACGCCGATGGCGCGAGCCATCAGTCCATATCCGACATCGCCATAATGCGGGCAATGCCAAACATGACTGTCATCGCCCCATCCGACCTTTCCGAGACCCGAAGTGCCGTCCGAGCCATGCTCGAGCACAAAGGACCAGTCTATCTACGCCTCTCCCGCGAGGCGGTTCCGGACAGGATCGGCGACGGCAGCGGATTCGAAATCGGCAGAGGATGTATCGTGAGAGAAGGCCGAGACGCGGCGATAATCAGCACTGGCGCCATGCTTCGTAACGCCATGGAGGCGGCGGAACTCCTCGACGGGGAAGGACTCTCGGCGCTTGACGCCAAAATGCCAACAGTCAAGCCACTCGATAACTCACTGCTCTTCGACTGCGCATCAAGAACTTCAGCCATCGTCAGCGTCGAGGAGCACAGCCTGATCGGCGGACTTGGCAGCGCAATCGCAGAAACACTTTGCGACAATCGCAGGACAATCCCCTTCCGAAGATGTGGGATACCCGACAGATTCGGCGAATCGGGTGAATATGGGGAAATCCTTCAAAGAGCCGGACTCGATTCAAAATCCATCGCGGACGCGGTCAGATCGTTGCTCAGGGGATATTAACAATTAAACCACTGAGGAGAAAAAAATGAAAGGAGACATACACGGATTCGCGAAAATCGGAATCGTCCAATTCATGCTCTGGAAGGACACTATCAAGGGCGATGGCGACCATTCTTCGGTCGAAAAAATCTTGAACGATCCGTATTTCGATCTCGTCGAAGTCACACGGATAAACAATCCCGAAACAAGGAAGTCTGTGGCTGGAAAAATCAGGGCGTCAGGGAAATCTGTCGCCTTCGGAGCGCAACCGGTGCTTCTCACGCAGAAGCTGGACATCAACCACCTCGACGAAAATGAACGGAAAAAGGCGGTCGCCGGACTTTTCGATGTCGTCCCACAAGCCTATGAACTTGGCGCTATCGGCTTCGCCGTGTTATCAGGGAAGAATGTTCAGGAAGTAAAAAGAAGCCATGCCATGGAGCAGTTGATCAAGTCATTGGACGAGACCGCGACTGAACTGGAGAAGCGCGGAGACATCCCGCTGGTCCTGGAGATATTCGACCAGCTCGGATACGGCAAGAACTGCCTGATCGGAAAAAGTTCGGATGCCGCCCAGATAGCCTGCGAAATTCGCAAGAGACATCCATCGTTCGGCCTCATGATAGACCTGAGCCACATACCTCTGCAGAAAACGAGCGCCGAGGAAACTTGGGAATTGTGCGGGAAATACGTTGTCCACGCCCACATGGGCAACTGCGTGATGGACAGCCCCGGACATCCTATGAACGGCGACGAACACCCGCCATTCTGCGACCCGGCCGGCAAAAATGGAGTTCAGGAATTGGCGGAATACCTCAAAGTCCTTCTCGAAGGCGGCTATCTCTCGGAGAAAAACAAGAAGCCCCTCAGCTTCGAGGTCTGTATCTATGGCGACTTGTCACGCGACGAAGTCCTAAGACAGTCCAAGGACGTCCTCGAGAAGGCCTGGAACATGATAGGAGAATAAAATGATTGAACGAAAGGTCGGAATCATCTCGTTTTCGGACGGGCGTCGTCGAGTCCATGAAGCTTTGAAGCCCGGCATACTCGGTCATCAGGAGACGATCGCCTCCGCCGTCAGAAAGCTTGGCGCAAATCCGGTCGTCGCGGAGGAAATCGTCTTCTCCCCGCGCATGGCGGTCTCCGAGGCGAAAAGACTTCTGTCCGCTGATTTGTCGTCGGTCATATTCAACATCCCCGTATTCGCCTTCCCAAATTTCGCCGTTCTCGCGGCGGATATCCTGCACAAGCCAACCGCAATAATGTCGCCGGGCGAAGCGTCCCTGCCGGGAATGGGCGGCATGCTCGCCGCAGCAGGCGCCCTCGAACAATGCGGACACAAGATCGAAAGTATATGGGGGCCAACTGACGACAGCGAAGTGAAAGGGAGACTTGCCTCCTTCATCCGTGCGGCAGGAGCTCTCCACTCCCTGAGAGGCCAGGTCTATGGCCAGATCGGAGGACGCTCGATAGGAATGATGACAGGCGTGGCATCCTCATGCGCCGAATGGCACAGGCTCTTTGGAGTCGATATCGACCACTGCGACCAGAGCGAGATCCTGCGAATTTCACAGGAAATCCCCGACAAGGAGCGCGAAAGGATAGTCCGCTGGCTCGAGAAGAATCTCCGAACAGTCCGATACGACAAAGACAAGCTGACTAGGGAAAATCTGAAGAAGCAGGCCGCATGCGCGGCCGCCGTCAAAAGGATAATCACCGAGAGGGAATTCGATTTCGTCGGCATAAAATGCCACTACGACATGTCGGAATATCATTGCACGCAATGCCTCAGCGCCGCATTTCTGCCCTTCATGCTCGACTGGGATGGTGCGCGCGAGCCTGTCGCCTGCTCATGCGAGGCGGACGGAGAAGGGGCTTTGACAATGCAAGTTCTGCAGCTGCTTTCGGGCAAGCCCGCCCTTTTCATGGACTTGCGCCACCACGATGTCAAAAAAGGCCTTTGGACACTCTGCAACTGCGGCGGCATGTCGCCATATTATTCTAATAGATCCGCCAATCCAAGAGACAATCTGAAGAAATGCGAACTGCTTCCGGTCATACCCAAATATGGCGGATGCGGCGCCCATCTCGGATATGTCGGATGCGAAGGGGAGCTTAGCCTGGCTAGATTCGGACACGATTCGGATGGAATCGTTCTGAATGCGTTTCCCGGAACCGCCGTCAGGGCGGGAAGGAATTGGACCGAGGCCAGCTGTCCGTCCTGGCCGCATCTTTTTGTGAAAATGGATGCTGGACAAAAAGACATCCTTGAATATTTTAACTCGAACCACATCCACGCGGTTGAAGGCCCGTTCCTGGAGGAATTGAGGCTGTTTGCGAAATTCGCAGGAATAAGGATTTCTGGAATATCGCAGGTCAAAAACGGAAAAACAGGAGTTGGAACCAGATGAAACCCAGAATAGTATGTCTCGACGGCCATACCCTCAATCCCGGGGACAACCCCTGGACGGAAATCGAGAAGATCGGTGAATTCACTGTCTACGACAGAACACCAGATAAACTCGTGCTCGAGAGGGCGGCGGATGCCGATATCGTCCTCACGAACAAGACACCTCTCCCTGCGGAGACCCTTGCGAAACTCGCAAAGCTCCGCTTCATTTCGGTCCTCGCGACCGGCTACAACGTCGTCGATGTGAAGGCCGCGAGGGACAGAGGCATTTCCGTCTCCAATGTGCCGATATACGGGACCGACGCCGTGGCGGAGTTTGTAATTGCACTCATGCTGGACTTCGCGAAGAAAGTCCAGATACACTCGCAGTTGGTGTCCAACGGGGACTGGGGCAGATGCCCCGACTTCTGTTTTTGGAGCAACCCCCATTTCGGCGAACTCTCCGGAAAGACGCTCGGCATAGTCGGATTCGGAAGGATAGGACGCAGAGTC
>CAZGJP010000022.1:12900-16928 GCA_964526605.1 uncultured Lentisphaera sp. | reverse complement strand
TACTGCATATTCCTTGACGAAAACAAATTATGCATGATTCATCTCAAAAATGGCGAAAAATCCAAGCCTTTGGGATGCAAACTCTATCCTTTCGAGCTGTGCCGCTGGGATGACGGTGTCACATCGGTTTATTGCCGGATGGATTGTCCGGCCACCTTTTTCCCATTAAACAACCAAAAAGAAATCAAGAAAGCCGATATTTCGTCTTTCAAGGATGCTGTTTCAGATATTCCCATGGTGACTGCGGACAGATATTCCCGCCGGGTTGTTCTGGACACCATCCGTATCAGGGCCATATCGAAGGCTTATTTGGGGATGATCCGGAGCGATAAAGGTGATTTGGCCACTAAACTTCTGGGTTGCGCCGAACTTCTTGATTTCCACTCGAAACCCAGAAATTCGGAGGATCTGATTGACGCGGGCGAGCAATTTGCAACCGACGCAGTGGAACTCTACGGGAGAAGTCTGGAATATCTTCAGGAAAAGACAAGCACGGCGAGCAAACTGGATATTCCGTCGCGAATATTCCTTCGACAGATGCTCGCCGCATTCGCACGAAGAGACGAGGAGTTTGCGATCTCGTCGAATCCTCTCAGGAGGATAGGCCGCTCAATTTCCTTCGGGGCATTCTCCATGGGAATAAAGGACATCGGCTCCATCGGCAACAAGCTTCTATCAAGGCCAGTGGAATCCGGTAGAGATGAGGAAGGATGCTCGTCAAAGACCAGGTCCGGCTTCTCACGACCACTGCCACCGGAAATCCCGGAACTGCTTTTGAAATACATGGAATCAAGACTTAAGACATTGCATTTCATGTCGAAGCCATGCCTCGACTTCACGTTCGAGGACGGAATCAGGCATTTGATCTGCGCATCGCTTTCCGCACTGTGGATCGCAAGGTCGGCAAAAGTCCAGGACCCCATGCTGCCGATAAGAATCGTCGACCACAATTTCTCGGCCTCCTCCCTGTTCAGGATGCCCCACATGCGTCTTTGCCGCCGGAACATATGCAACCCGGGGAAACTTCCAGCCATTATTAGTTTCCTGTTAGAAAATTCCTAGACAGGCTGTATTTTCCACGAAAGAACATGGAGGACGGGTTTTGATAGACGAGACAGTAAAAGTCCATGACAGCTACCAGTTCGAGATAAAGTTCACATATCAGCCCGAGGAGAGGGCCGAGAGGACGCGCTACGCTGTCGAGACATATGTGTTCCTGCCGAAAAGCCTGGGGATAGACCAGGCCAGCTACCCGCGCACGAAGTTCTACGAGGATGTGAAGTCATATGTCAGACTAAAAACCCCCACGGTGCTGCTGAAAAACCTCTCGGGAAGGAACTCCCCCCTCGACAGTCTCGAGAGAAGCGTGGACAATCTCGCGATATCGCAGTGCCAGGCGAACTCGTCCGACTTCGAGTATAGGATAAAGATGTTCTGCTCCATTCTCAAGAGCTGCCTCCGCGACGAGGTCGCATTCATCGAAAAGCACCATGAAGCAAAGGACATAGAGGACAACATATCCGACCTGCTCGACAACCTGAAGGCCCTCACGAAGGACTTCAGGAGGCTGTCCAAGAAGATAAAGGTGCCATCAATCCCGGAGAAGTTCATCGCGCTCTACGAATTCGCCGACGAATACACGAGCATCATTTCCAATGAATGCAGACACGAGATATTCGACATGCTCCGGAAATACGATATCAGGAAGACGAGCTCCATCTCGGACAACATACTCGAGCAGGCGAAGGACGAGATATCGCACAGGAAGGAATGCGGATATCCGTCGATCCCCGCCGAGGACGGGGACAACGAGGAGATGACGTTCAGGAGAAGCGCGCTCAAGAAGATAATGGGACGGATTCTCTTCCTCAACAGGAAGACCAGCGCGGAGGGGTTCCTCGCCGAGCAGATGCTCTTCGGAATATCCGCTGGCCTCGCCATGGCCTTTGCAACGGCCGTCGCCTTCATGTCGAGAAACAGGATAGGCGAATTCTCCATGCTCTTCTTCCTCCTGCTCGTCGCGGCATACGTCTTCAAGGACAGGATGAAGGATGTCCTGAAGACATACTTCTCCAACCTCGTGCGGAAGTTCTTCTCCGACAGGAAGACGAGGATATACAGCAACCTCGGACAGAAGATCGGCTTCGTAAAGGAGTCGTTCTCCTTCATTGACGAAAGTGAACTGCCGAGGCAGATAGCCTCCGCCAGAGGAAGGGATTTCATCTCCGATGTCCACGGAACATACGGCGAGGACGTCATCCTCTACCGCAAGGACATCATGCTGATATCGAGAAACTTCGGAAGGATTTTCCCGGACTTCAAGATCAGCGGGATAAACGATATAACCAGGTTCAACATATTCCGCTTCCTCCAGAGGATGGACAATCCCCGCGAGGACGTCTTCATCCCGAAGAAGAACGACTTCCTCAAGGTCGTCGGATCAAGAGTCTACCACGTGAACATCATCATCAAGAACATTGCCGGGGCGAACGCCACAACCAGCAGGATCCGCCTCGTCCTGACCCGCGAGGGAATAAAGCGCATCGAAGAGGTCAAGTGAAAGCCGGCTTCATTTGACCTTCTTTATCGTTATCATTCTCTTCGACACGGCGTCGGATACGACCAATGACAGTTCGCCTTTCGATTCCCCAAGCGCCTTCTCGACATCCTCGACGCCGCGTAGCTTCCTCCCGTTGATAGAGAGCACCGCCATTCCGGGTTCTATCCCGGCCATCGCCGCCGCTCCTCCATCCGACACCTCGGAGACGACCACCTTTCCGTTCTTCTCCGCAAACTCAAGCCCGAACTCGGCCGAGTCTTCCCCCAGCGATCGCTCCCCTCTTATCATTGCGGCCAAGTCCGCGGCCTGTTTTTCCGCCACGACCTTCTTCGTCTCCGTCTTTCCATCCCTTAATATCTTGAATTCGACAGTGTCGCCGGGATTGTGTTCGAGCACCGCCGCCTGCACATCCCTCGGGGAATCGACCTTCCTCCCGGACACTTCGAGTATGACATCTCCCGGCTCCATGCCGGCCTTGTCCGCCGGATGCCCCTCGTATATCTCCCTCACCAGCACGCCGGCATCTATCTTCAGCTCGGCCTTCCGCGCCGATGAAAGCTCGTCCATGCCTATTCCAACCCACGGGCGCACGACTTGTCCATGCTTCTTCAACTGCTCGTATATGCCCTTCACCATGTTCGACGGGATGGCGAATCCGAGTCCGATGTTGCCCGGCGACATCGAGTTTCCAGAGACTATGAAGTCGTTCACACCTATGACTTTCCCGTCGAGGTTCAGCAGAGGCCCTCCGCTGTTTCCCATGTTGATAGCCGCGTCCGTCTGTATATAGCTCTCGTAGAAGTTCAACCCGACCTGCCTTCCCTTCTGGCTGACTATCCCGAATGTCATCGTGTAGTCCAGCATGAACGGAGCTCCGATCGCTATGCAGAAATTCCCTATCTTCACCCGGTCCGAGTCGGCGAATTCCAAGACGGGCAACTTCTTCCCGGCATCTATCTTGAGCACGGCTATGTCCGTCTTCGGATCAGTCCACACCCCCTTGGCCGGGAACTCACTCCTGTCGTTGAGCCTCACTATTATCTCGTCGTTGCCCTGCACGACATGGTTGT
The DNA here is from genome assembly GCA_964526605.1 of uncultured Lentisphaera sp. GTDB lineage: Bacteria > Verrucomicrobiota > Lentisphaeria > Victivallales > GWF2-50-93 > DYMC01. Next base: position 13,298 of record CAZGJP010000022.1, on the reverse strand, counting down.
TCGTCACTATGTAGCCGTCGTCCGAGACGATAAAGCCGGACCCTCCCCCCTGCAACATGGGCCCCTCCTGCTCCCCTCTCGGAAATCTCCTCCTGAACTTCTCCATGTAGGGGGAATCCATCAGCATGTCCCAGGGATTCTGCGGAGACGACATCTTCTTCTTCGTGGTGATCACGACGACAGCGGGAAAACTCTTCTCGGCGACAGAGGAGAGAGACTCCTCTATCTCCTTTATGTTGTCACCCGCCATCACATCGCCACAGACAACTGCCACGGCAGCAACAAAAAGGATGAGAAACAGATGGGCTCCGCGATTGATTCGCCACACGACGGGAAAAACACGACAAGAAGCGCAAAAAATCGTCTCACAAAAATTCTTCATTATTTCATCTCCTCGG
>CAZGJP010000022.1:11645-12890 GCA_964526605.1 uncultured Lentisphaera sp. | reverse complement strand
CGGGTAAAAACCCAAAAATAACGCAAAAAAAAGTAAAAAAAAAATTATTAAATTTTTAATCAACACGGTTTTTTATTGGGTGCTGGCAAGCTTGCCAGCTCCCAAAGGCCTCGGGGCATGCCCGCGAAAAACTCCTTGCAATTTCCTACAGACACTAGACAAACAAATCGTCTTCTTGTTTCATCCTTTTCGAATTTTGAGGCAGAAATGCCGAAAATTTGTCTTCAAGCTCCTCGAATTTAGCAAGATAGTATTCGACATTGTCATCCCTCTGTTCCGGCGCATCGCGGAGAAGACGCGAGTTGTCAACGACTGACACCTTTCTCTTCGTGCCAGTTATATAGTATGAAATCTGATCGCCCTGCTTGTATTGCCTTCCGGCCCGGATTGCAAGTTCGTATGCGGCGCTTCGACGTCCACTTCCATCCTGCAACTTCCTTGAGTAGGTCTCGGGCGAATCCTGCAACGTCTCCGTCTTAGCGAATTTCGCAAGAGGAAAACTCCTCTCCCTTATACCCTTCTCATATCTTTCGTTCAATTCAGCTATCCCCCGATAATCCCTTTTCAAGAGCTTCCCCACCATCTCTCCCATGTATTCCCTCTGGAAAGGCTCCAAACCCCGAGACTTCAACGCCGCCCCAGTTATCGAAAGCCCGCCGTTTTCATGCAAAAGCGCGTAATTCTTGCTCTTGTAGCAGAACATCGCCATATATACACTGTCCAACTCAACATCTATCCCTTCAGGCAACATACCCTGAATTCTCTCCTGCATCTCCATTGGCGATGAAAGCGACTCGGGCGGCTGAAAATATATACCATCTGTGTCTATCTCTATCACCTTGGCGCCACTTTCACGCAAAAAGTCCGTCATAGAGCCGAGAATCTGCCGGCCAGCCGCCGTCACCGCCGCAGCCAAGCTGTAATCGTTGAAAGCTCCTTGGGCAAAGCCAAGGTAGCCATAGAAAGAGTTTATCAATATCTTGAAAGTGCCCTGCAAAGCATCGAAAAACTCTCTTTTTTCATTGTTTTTCTCTTTTTTAGCTTGATCTTTGGTAAAAAGCCGAAAATCTCGGAGTTTGCTGAGCAAGCCCAGGAAAACCCCTGCCGAGTCCCTTGCCGGCCCCTTGGCGCCGGCAAGAAGAATTGACGGATATAGCGAGCGGATGTCGCAATGCCAGACATTTTCGAAAACACCCGACTCGAAGGCGTCGGTAAGCGCTCCCTCAAAACTTCTCGCCTGTTCCG
>CAZGJP010000022.1:6758-11635 GCA_964526605.1 uncultured Lentisphaera sp. | reverse complement strand
CTGCCCCCAACTATATAGTCGGAGACCAGCATCGCGTCTATTTTGGTGGCATTCCCTCGGACTATGCAGTTCTGATACGAAAGCGGCACTACCTGGGTCTGATAGAAATAGCTTGGCGATAATATCAGCGATATGGAATCCGTCTCTCGGACATCGTCCATGCAGTATGCGGCCAGTCTGCTGGGGTCGGATTTGAAAAGCAGCGGAATATCGTCGTGTTCCACGTATGTCCTGTTCTTTGCGGCAACCCCGAGATGGCGGGCAACCGACTTGAGGTTGAAGTCCTCCAGATCCCTGTGAGAAATGTCATATAGCTGTACCATGAAGTAGATGTCCGCAAAATGCCTGCCATAGGCCTCGTATCTGGTATAATTGATCGTCCGCTCTGCGAAGCTCGTCCTCGACGCCCTGCTCCTGAGCTTGCTTCCGTCGCGGCCGAGCGACAGTTTGACCCCGTGCATGGCCGCCCTCCTTTCGATGAAGGGAAGGTCGAACCTGAAAATGTTGTAGCCTTCTATCACGTCCGGATCGCGCTCTTTCACGGCCTCGACAAATTCTTCGAGCAGTTTCCTCTCTCCTCCATTACTCTCGTCCAGGATTATTGTCCTCTCCCAGCCGGAACTGTCCTTCACGCATATCATGGCTATCTTGTCGTCCGGACGTTCCGGATTCGGAAAGTCATAGCCTCCGGTCTGCAGGGTCTCTATGTCGAACTGCATGCGGCGGATCTCGCGGAAGGTCATGCCCCTGAAAAGGCGTGTTTGGTTGGAAATCAGGAACTGCTGGACCATGTCGCCGAAAGTCCTGTATGGCGCGTTCGGCGCCGTCGAGGCGAATCCACTGGTTTTTTTCAGGGATGAAAGCGCCTTTCCATATCCTTCGACCCCTGCGAATTTCGCGATCGCCATCAGATGCCTGCCGGGGCAGGAAGGGGGGACAAGCCGCGAAGCATGGATCGGAGCGTCTGAGAAAAGTGTTTCGGGCTGTTCGAGGAGGATGAATGGAGAAAACGGCTCCTTCAGCCTTGTCAGGGCCGAATTCTCCCCTCGGATGAAGAGCTCCGCCTCGCCATCGCCGGATATCTCGACGGCGACAACCCGCTCCATCCTCGATGGGCATATTTCTTCTATCCTGAGACCATTCCTGTGGTTTGAAGACATGAGCCCCGCCCCCGGTTCGACCTGTTCTGCCGGATTGCCGCTACCGTCCGGTTTTACGGTTTTGTTGAGCATGTTTCATAATGTACATGAATGCCTCGACGGCTTTCTCGTCGTAGATATTACCTGCATTTTCCTTTATTTCGCGTGATGCGGTGGAAGGGCTTTTGATCTTCTGGTAGCTTCTTAGGCTTGTCATCGCGTCGTAGGAATCGGCAACTGCGCAGATTTTCGCTGGGAGGCATGTATAGTCCGATTTCAAGGCATCGGGGTATCCACTTCCATTCTCACGTTCGTGATGTTGGCGTATGACTTGTTTGACCATTTCCGGTAAAATGACTTTGAAATGCGCTTCCGCATCGAAGAGGACGTGTTTTTTTATGCTTTCGAATTCGCGTTTAGTCAGAAGAGCGGCCTTGTTGAGCAGATTCCTGTCCACATCAATTTTCCCTATGTCGTGGAGAGCTGTGGCAGTCTTTAGAGAATCTAGAAAAAGCTCGTCTTCAATCCCCATCTTTTTCGCTATGTTGACGGAGAGACTCGAGACGCGCAGGCAGTGCAAGGCCGTCTTCATGTCGTGTTCCGCCAGAGAACGGATCATTTTCACGACGGGCCAGGAGAATCCAGACAGCCCCCCAGGCTTTTTGCAAAGCGTCCCCCAAGTCAAATTTTTTCTGTTTCCAAAACTAGTCATCTGCAAGCTCTTCATCCCTCCTTGTGTCTTGCCTGGTTCAGGGGGGCGTATAGGATTTCGATTTCCTCCCCCCCCCCGTCGAGTTTTAATCTGACGCTTTCGCCCTTGTCGAAATGAGCCTCTATGAGCCGGGATTGGCGGATCCGGCCGGCGTCCTCCGGGGACATCTTGTAGTATCTTGCGAGCTCCTCGGCATTAGCCTCCCCCCGCGACTTGCGCCTATCGAGACCGCCGAACCTCCACGCGTTGTATCGGCTCCAGACAAGCATCGAGAGGAATATAAGCATTACCGTTCCAGCGCCAATTCCGAAGAATTCCGGATTCTCGATTCCCTCTAGCGTGAACATGTGGTACTTGAAGAACCTATAGGCGACATACCATATTGCGAGCAGAACCAAGGGTCTGACAAGAAATATCCATAGAACCCATCCCGCCGCGTTCAAGGTCCATTCAGTCCATCCGCGAGTTTTCGACACGATGTCGCGGCGGTCTATTATCATTCCCCTCTGGAAGTCTTCAAGTTTTCTCATGTGCGTTCCATTTCAATCGCGTATTTCAATATTTGGATCCATCGCGTTCCTTTCTCACTTGAGTCCCCTGTCCGGGCTTTCCCAGACCGCAAGTTCCGTTCTTTTCTTCAGTATGGCCCTTGGAAGGGCGACTACGGTAGTCAGACACGTAACGAGCCAGTATATCGCCGGATACCAGATCAGATATGGGATGACTTTGCGCATGGATGGATCGTATCTGCTGTCCATCACCACGCCCATGCAGAGTTGGACCGTGCATGTCAGGGCGAGAATTATGCCTGTCCAACCGGGCATGATGTTCTTCACCAGAAGGCTCTCGGGCACTTGGACGAAGAAATGCAGCATCCATAGAAGGACGGTGCCGACGAACAGGTAGCACCAGGCCACGCTTGCGGCATATTCCAGATACAGCGGCCACATGCGGCGGTTCTTCCAGGAAAGCATCTTGGGGAAATACTTGAGCAGGACTTCGTTTCCCCCCTGCGCCCAACGTATGCGCTGCTTGCAGATCCCCTTGATGGTTTCCGGCACGTATATCCAGCAGAGGGCGCGAGCCTCATAGCGTATGTCCCAGTGGTCGAGTTGAAGCTTCCAGCTGACGTCTATGTCCTCGGTGACCATGTTGTTGGACCACCAGCCGACATCGAGCAGGGCCTTTTTCCTGAATGCCGCCACCACTCCGGAGACAGTGTAGACCTTGCCCAGGATGCGCTGGGCCCTCTTTATCATTCCTATTATGGTGGAGTATTCGCCGACCTGTATTTTCGCCATGAGGGTGGTCCTGTTGCGGACCTTGGGATTGCCGGTGATCGCACCAACCCGCGGGGAGCTCTGGAAATGCCAGACAAACCATTCCACCGCATGCGGGTCGAGCAATGCGTCGGCGTCTATCCCCACGATGTATTCCCCGTTGCACGCAATGGCCGCCATGTTCAGCCCCGTGCCCTTTCCCTGATTGCTCATCAGTCTGATGACTCGCAGGTTCTTGTGGTTTTTCTGAAGCCGAGTGAGTATCTCTAATGTCCTGTCTCTGCTCGCATCGTCGACCGCTATAATCTCGATGTTGGGATATGTCTGGTAATTAAGATATTCTATGGTGTCCTCTACGCATTCCTCCTCGTTATGGCATGGGATCAGGATGGACACGAGGGGGTGCTCCTTCAGCTCCGGCCTGCCGAAAAACCTCTTCTCCCGGAAGAATGAGAATATGAATCCCCCCGACATCCACACAAAGGACATCATGAGCGGATAATAGAATACGAAATCAAGCACATATCCCATATCGTCATCTCCCCGGTTTGTCAAGGGGGAAGTCCCTCGAAGACATTATGTCGCGTGCCGTTTCAAGCCGGGGCCTGACCTCGAAGAGACCGTCCGGATAATATGAAACATGATGAGCTCCGGCTGCAACAAGAGCGCGGACCCACTGTCTCAGCTTTGAGTCGGATATCCATTCATCTTCCTTCCAGTCGAAGGCCTGAACCTTGAATACAGTCTTCTTGAGACCCTCCGGCCTATCCTGCGCCCTCTTGACAAGCTCCCTGAGCCAGTCCCTCTCCCAGAACTTCTCCTCCATCCGGGGATAGGCCATCACCACGGTGAAGTCGTAGTTCTTAAGGCACTTGTCATAATTCTGGCAGAACCACTCCTCGCTCTCGGGATTCGTAAGTATTGGAGCATAGACGGTCCTGAAAAAAAGCGTCTCGGGGCGGTAATACAAGACCCTGGCCCTTATTCTCGAAGTCAGCTCAACAAGCTTGTCCGTCTTCGCATCTGTCCAGACGTTCTTCTGTTCGACAGGCAGCGACTGGAAGGGGGTGAATTTTTCGCTTCCAACTGTCTTCAAATATGCGGCTGTCGCATCAGGCCCGAAGTCCTCGAAGTCGTTCATATAGGCATCGTCCTGGAAAATAACACCCTCGAAGCTACAATTTTTCGCCAGGTCTTCGTAGATCCTCTCGACAATCCTGCATGCATCCTCGGAGAATGGCGACAGCCTTTCATACCACGAGCTTGAAGGCTTGCTCTCCCCATCGCGAAATTCGCATACGCGCAGCCTTTTTGTAAGTTCGGCGTCCGGAAGCTGGAAGCTCATAACCGGCATCCAGGCATAAACTGCGATTCCGCGTATTGAAAGCGCCCTTGATATCCTTCCAAAGATGTCGGCCTTGGTCGGGAGAACACTGTTGGGGAAGTATAGCGACTCCACATTACCGTCGCCGTCCAAGTCGCAGAAGGCCTGGAGATAGACGGCATGAGGCTTGATATTGTAAATTCTCTCGACGAACTTGTCTATGTTCCGCAGCATCTGCTCGTGGTCCGGGCTGTAAACGGGGTCGATGTCCGCGTGGACTATCCTGTAGCGGGGGTACTCGACGAATTTCTTTCTAAATTCCTTTGCAAAGTCGGTGACTGTCGGATTGCCCATGAGCATGTATCGCGGTATGACATCCAACTTGTTGATATTGGCAAGGCCTGAATCAAGGGTGAACATCA
>CAZGJP010000022.1:0-6748 GCA_964526605.1 uncultured Lentisphaera sp. | reverse complement strand
GTATTTTCCGTAGGGCCATACGATGCTGATGGGATCCTTGGCGTCCTTCTCTCTCAAAGTATTGAAAGAGCCTGAAATATCCTCCGATATGCGTCGCCAGTATTCATCATCGGTCTCGTATTTTGCCGCGGCCGGATCGTATATTCTTGATATGAACGCCGCAGCGGTGCTGCCGAGCGGATGGGATAGGACGCTTTTGTGCATGTCGCTGCTGTGGCTGGCAACGTTGACAAGGCCACTGTCGGAGACCTCCTTGATCTGTTCCCATCTCATGAATTTCTTCTTGTATTCGGAAAGCTCGCCTTTGTCTATCCAAGCGGAAACTACGGCCAGCATGGCTGGAATCTTGTATATTTTAAGGACAGGGAACACATGCGTGTAGAAGCTCTCATATGCGTCGTCGAAGCTAAGCAAGACCGATTTGGCAGGAAGCTCCTTTCTGCCCTCTGCGGCCGCAAGGAGATCGTCAGCGCCTATGAAGCTGAATCCTTCGCTCTTAAGAAACTCTATATGAAGGACAAAATTCTCCAGCTCTACCGCGTATTCGTCGCGGTCATCAACGATCTTCACCGGAACGTCATGGTAGCAGAGAACAAGAAATTTCTCCTTGGAGAAATCCGCTCCGAAGCTTCTGTCGCGACCCACTGATGATGTCGGATCGAAGCCTGACAGCATTCCGCCATCGAGAGCTGAAGCCGCAAGTCCGGACAACAAAACAAATAGTAGCCCGGCGATCTTCGCGGAGTATCGTTTCATGAGATTTAAATTTATGCCTTTCATAGTTTTCCGATGCATATGCTGGCAGTTAAAAATTCCAATATATTTCCGTGTAAAAGTTCCATCCGTGCGGATTGTCCCTTCCGTACTTGCTTTTTCCATATTGTCCTCCGACCTTGAAATAGAAAGTGTCGGTCAGACGCCATTCCTGCTCGTACCTGAGATACCAGACCTCCTCGGTCTTGAAGCTCTTCTCCCAGTGCGGTCCGATGCCGAAGTATAACCTGTCGAAGACGGAAAAGTCGTATCTGCGATACCACATGTGCTCGACCATTGGCACGACGTAGACGCTGCCGGCGTATTTTGGGGCGTAATATCCGCGGTCCTCGAATTTTCTGTTCGTTGTGAGGAATCCTTCGAGAGCGAGCCTCGTCTTCCAGTGTGCGCTGTATGTGAGGCCCTTGTCTATGCGCATCGTATAGTTCTGGTTGTTGTTGCCGTCGGACATGCGGATGTTCGAGAAGGAAGCCTCGGTGAGCAGGTCCTCGCTGAACCTGTATGCGGCGGTGAACTTCGCCTCCTGTCCCTTGTACTTGTAGAGCAGCGCCTTCGGGGGGAGGTTCAGACTGTATGAATCGTATGAAGCGCCGAGAGTGAGATGATCGTCAACAGCCCACTTGATCCCTCCCTTGATCCCGGGATCCCGGCCCTGATGATCCAGCGTGAAACCTCCGTCGAGAGTCAGATCCCTGTTGAGCCTCCAGTCGAATCCGATCCCGCTGCGAAATATGTTTCTCTTCTCGAATTCATCTTTCGTCTGCATCCAAATCGTTTCGGCGTATACTTTCCTCCACGGATATATGGGCTGGTCCAGCCTCACCGTGTATCCGGCGCCGTCCACGAAGGAACCGCCGTGGGAGAAATTCGATTTTATCGAGAGCAGCCTCATGTCCTGTATCTCAAAATGCCGGTCGAGCTTCTGCACACCAAGGTCGTCGGGATGCTTCTCCAGAAGCTTCGCGGCGATCTTCCGGCCCTCCCCGCTCCGGTCGTTCAAGTCCAGCGCGTAGGCGTGACCTATCGCCGCCGCCTTGCTCTCCGGATCGAGATTGGTCGCAATCTCGAAATCCTCAAGAGCAAGACTCGGAAAACCCCTGTAAAGATGCAAATAGGCCTGTGCAACCCGCGGGTTGCTGTTGTGCGGCGCCGACGCCACAAGATTTTCCAGGTATTCCTCCGCCTCCTTCAGCCTGTCGTCGAATATCATGCACCAGGCCTTCTCAATCGAGACCGAGAACTTGTCCCAGTTCTCAACCAGAACCCCTCCCGGCCGTGCGAAATCGGGAATATCATTCTCCAGCCTTTCAATTATTTCCCTCGCCTCTCGGTGTCTTTCAAGCTCAATAAGCGTGGTGTATTTCGCCATCAAGAGCTCGTAGCTGTCAGGATATCGGTCCCTGCCCTGCTCCTGGTAATGCAAGAGAACCTGTTCGTAAAGCTCAATGGCCTTCTCGGGCTCCTTCAGATAGAGGTATGCGTCAGCGGCGGCCTCCAGCACCCAGTATGGCAGATCGATTTTCTCCTCCTTGATCTTCTCGTAGTCGGACACTATCTGGCGCATCATCTCTGCCTGCCGCATGGCGAGAAACTTGTCAAACTGGGCTCTCCTCTTAAAGACCTCCGCCGCATCAACGGAATCCTCTCGCTGCAGATGATCCTCCGCGAACTGGATGTTTTCGTCGAGAAGCTTTATCGCCTTCTTGGGGGCAAAAAACTTTATCTGCTCCGCGGAGAGGTCACCAAGTATGCGCTTCCTTATCTCGAGTCCGACATTGTCGCCCGTCTCGTCAAGCTTCTCCTTCGCGGCCTGCGCGGCCTTGATGTCAAGAAGGATATGGTATCTGGTGTTGATCGCCGGCATGTAGCCGGGGCTCATGCGGAGAATGCTCTCATTCAGATCCAGGGCCTTGAAGTGTTCCTTCGCGATCTGATGGCAATAGACCATTATGATTAGCGCGTGCGGGTTCTTCGGATTCTCCCTGGCAAGCTCTTCGGCAAGAGGGCGCAGAGCCTTCAGGTCGCGCGACTTCACAAGCTGTTCCGCCTTTGCAATTTTAGCACCCAATCCTGACAGCCTTTCTGCAGCAAGACTTTTCTCCAACGCCTCATCCATCCTCTGCTTTATCTGGATGCGGATCTTTTCGACGGCGCTATTGTCAGCTTCCGACTTAGCCGCGCATCTGTCGAGAAATGCAAAGGCTGCTTCAGGACCGTCCTTTGCGAAAATCGCAAGAGCCGCACCTTCGGTCGCAGCGTTGTCCCCGGGAGACGCTTCGAGCGCCTTCATATAGTGCTTGATTGCCTCGTCCGGCTTGTCGAGCTTCATGTAGGAGTTTGCAAGGTCCCTGTGGAGATGGGCCTTCTCCTTGAATTTGCCCCGCTCCTCTTCGTAGAGCTTGACGGCCTCATCATGCCTTCCGCTCCAAGACAAAACCACGATGCGGTCGTTCACAATATCATCTCTTATAACGCCGGGATCATTCATAAGAGCATGGAGCATCAGGAGAGATTCTTCATATTTCGACTCGCGTGCAAGTTCGACCGCACGTTCGTGCGCAGATGCGCGAACCTTCTCCTCTCCAGACTTCGCCTTCTCCTCCGCGGAAACTTTCTTCTCCGCATCCTCCGCCTGCACCGGTTTCACGACCGCCTTGTTCTTCTCCTTTAAAACAGCAATCTCGGTCTTGAGAAATTCCGGGGCGTCGCCACCCGGGAAAGATTTTTCATATTCGATAAGGGCCTTCTCATCTTCACCCTTCCATATAAGAATGAGCGCCTTGTCCGCCTTGAGAGGGACACTGTCGGGATTGAGGATCAGGCATTCATCAATTATCTTCAGCGCCTCGTCGTGCCTGCCGGCCCTTGCAAGGTCCACCGCCCTTGCATGATCAAGACCTGCCTTGAACTCTTCAAGCTCCTTGCGGATCTCCTTCGACACCAAGTCCTTGCTCTTAAGGCCAACATAAAGGACCAACGCCTCCTTCGCACGGCCCATCTTGATCGTGAGCCAGATGTACTCGGAAACAATTCTAGGATCATTCGGGTTGTCCAGATAGAGCGGCTCGATCATCTCCCGCGCCCTTTCGTATTCGCCTTTGCGGGCCAAGATCAACGCCTCCATCTCCGTGGAACCAGACATCTTCCGGAAAAAATCGTCCAGAACGTCGGCAAACGACGAAAGAGGGAGTATCAAAATTGAAATAATAACTATTCTGCGCAAAGATTCACTCTTGGCTCTGATTGAAAAGGCCTTTTCCTAGTATATCTTCAGAACATGGAAAATCAATCCGGACTTTGGCTGCCACATCCTAGCCATGTTCGCGTTGAAAAGGTGTCCAAACCGTGATGGAAAATAAAAAGACTTTGAAATGCGGCTCGGAAGGCGCTTTGTCCGGTGTCATAACGCGCTGCCTCAAGCTCGACTCGAGGGCTTTTGCGCAATACTGGGCGTTCGCCAAGGCCGCCCCGGAAGACGACAGGCGGCTTTGGCTGGACATGGCCGCGGACGAGAAGTCGCATGTGGATTTCTGGAGGAAATGCCAGCAGATGTCGCTGGAGGGTGCTCTTCCGGACATCTTCGATGACTGCGCGGAGATAATTGGAAGGCTTGACGGCCTTCTAGACCGCGTTCCGGACAAGCCTGATGCGGGGGGCTACGACAGGCGCAAGGCAATGTGCGCGGCCCTCGACATCGAGTCTCACCTGCTCATGCCGGAATTCCTCGAAATGTTCAAGTTCTTCTCCGATGGGCACGACGGCATCGCAAAAAATTACGGTGCTCATCTCGAAAAACTCGTCAAGGCTGTCAATGCCTTCCCCGATTTCGCCGATCTAAGATTCTTCACCGAAAATGTCATGGCGCTCTACCGGAAAAATATCGATCTCGCGATGAAGTCCCTTGAAGATCCTCTTACGTCTCTCTTGAACAGGAGGGGTTTCTGGCAGAGGGCTCTGCCGTTGCTCGACCTCGCTGCCCGCGAGGGGAAGGGGCTGGCCCTGCTGATCGCCGACATAGACCACTTCAAAAGGGTAAACGACGATTTCGGCCATCCGGAAGGGGACAGGATAATAGCCGGACTGGCAAGAATCATAAAGACCTCCACCAGGAAATATGACGTGGCCTGTCGTTTTGGAGGAGAGGAATTCATCATCTTCACGATGGCAACCAACCTCGACGACACCCTTGCAATCTCCGAGAGGACGAGGATCGCAATAGCCAGTTCGCTGAAAACCACCGGCGGCAAGCCTGTCACCGCCAGCTTCGGCGCGAAATTCGCAAAAGTTTCCCCCATCTCAAACCCTGCGTCATTAATCAACGAACTCATTTCCGAGGCGGACAAGAACCTTTATGCCGCCAAGAAATCGGGGAGGAACAGAACAGTCGTTTCCTAGCCAAAGAGTGAGATATGATATCGAAGACAGGAATTGCATTGGAGAAATGGAAGGGCGGGGCATCCGCTCCGCTCACAATGTTCTTTGACGACGGGGTTGAATCGCATCTGAGCAATGCCATTCCGGCGCTGGTCGAACGGGGTTTGACCGGGACGTTCTACCTCAATCCCGGGGCGAATTGGTTCGACAGGCCCGCCTGGGAGAAGATAGCCGCCGGAACGAAGATGGAATTCGGAAACCATTCCATGACGCACAAGGGCGCTGGAGGTCCGGAGGAAGGGGAGGAGGAGATATCCAGATGCAACGAGTTCATCCTGGGCCTGCATCCGGAAAGGACAATACCGCGGCTCATATCGTTCGCATATCCCGGAGGGACGAACTGGAAAGTCCCGGAGACACAGAAGCGGAAGACCCTCCGCAAATACAATCTTGTCCTGCGCCCTCCAACTTCGGGAAAATCCGCCGGAGTGCAGGTGAAGACCGGACAAGGGCTCATGGACATCGTCCGGGAAGGACTGTTCACCGGAAACCAGATCGTCATCGGATTCCATGGTGTCGGCGGAGACTGGTTATCCGTTGACCTCGAAGCATACATCGAGCTTCTCGACTTCGTCTCCGGAGAAAAGGACAAGCTGTGGGTGAGCGACCCGGTCTCGGTCCACAAATACGAGACGGAATTGAAAAAAGCGGAAATCCGCATGCTCGACTGCGGCAAAGACAGGTTTTCGTTCGGGCTGTCCTGCGACCTTTGCAGTCTCTACGGCGAACCACTGACCGTCTCGCTTGAAAAGCCCGCCGGCTGGAAGTCCCTGCGAATCTCGCAGGCTGGCAGGAGGCTTGACTGCAGGCAGCACAAGAAACGCTTCATCTTCGATGCGGCTCCCAATGGCGGCAAAATAGTCGTTTCGGAGTGAGTCCTCCCGGAATCATAGTTTTCATTTCTTCTTCTCGCAAATTCGCCGTGAAATGCTAATTTAAGCGGCATGAAAACACCTTTTAGAAAAGAAATAGTCGGGATGTCCGGATATGTCCCGGGGGAGCAGCCGAAGGAGAGGGACGTCGTCAAGCTGAACACGAATGAGAACCCTTTCCCTCCGAGCCCCAGGATAAAGAAGCTGCTCGAAGACTTCAATCCCGCGTTGTTGCGCCTATACCCCGATCCCGAATGCTCCGAGCTTCGCCGCGTGATCGCCGCGAAATTCGCGGTCCGCGAGGCCAACGTGATAGTCGGAAACGGCTCCGACGACATTCTCAACATGATGATGCGGTGCTGTGCGGACAAGGACATGCCTGTGGCCTTCTTCGAACCGAGTTACTCGCTGTATCCTGTCCTCGCCCGGATTCAGGGGGCCAAGTGCATAAAAGTCCCTCTCGACGGGAATTTTTCGATTCCACGGAAAATCCCGGCCGCAGCGCTGTCCTCCCCTGTATTCATGATAACCCGGCCCAATGCGCCGACGGGCAACAGCTTCCCGAAAAGCAGGGTCGAGGACATATGCCGGAAAAGCAGGGGAATAGTGCTTGCCGACGAGGCCTATGCAGATTTCGCCGACGACAACTGCCTCGATCTGCTGGGAAA
>CAZGJP010000021.1:10827-17849 GCA_964526605.1 uncultured Lentisphaera sp. | reverse complement strand
AAGGGGCTTTTCGATGATGCATGTTTGCTTTGTAGCGAACCCGAACCTAGAAAATGCCATCGGCGATTAGTCGCTGAGTATCTTGCTCAAAAATGGGGAAATATTGAAATCAAGCATCTCTGAATACAACCTTAGTGGGTGCATCTGTGTTCCCGGTGCTTAAAGGAGTTTTATGAAATCAACATCCGAAAAATCATTCGAGTCATACATACAGCAGACAATGTCCGCACGCGGTTGGCAGGCGGGCTCTGCCGAGCGCTGGGACAAGAGGATTGGGATATTTCCTCCCTACGCTATTGACTTCATAAAGGAGACCCAAGCTGTCTTGTGGTCTCAGATGGAGAAGCAACACGGCGCTGAACTGGAAAAGAAGATCATCGAGGCGTTTGTCAAGGAGCGAGACGGCAAGGGTGTCCTGCATGTCCTGCGTCATGGATTCAAATTCTATGGGAAGACATTTCGCATCGCATACTTCAAGCCGGCGCATGGTCTCAACGAGGAGACGCTGTCTCTTTATACTAAGAACAAGCTGACTGTCACCCGCCAGATTCCTTGTCACATAAACAACAACAGCACGGTGGATATTGTCCTTTCTCTTAATGGGATACCAGTTGCCACGATCGAGCTTAAGAATCCGAGCACCGGGCAGACTTGGCGGAATGCCGTCCAGCAATACAAGTCCGATCGCGATCCGCGAGCACCGCTGTTCCAGTTCAAGAAGGGGGCACTGGTTCATTTCGCCGCCGATCCGGACGAAGTTCACATGACGACCCATCTCAACCGTGAGAAGACCTTCTTTCTGCCGTTCAACAGGGGAAGCCATCCCGGCGAGATAGAGTGCGGAAAGGGAAATCCCCAGCATCCGAGCGGACACCGCACCGGCTATTTCTGGGAGGAGATTCTTGGAAGAGACAGCTTCATGGACATTGCAGGCAGTTTCATCTTCCTCGAAAGCACGGAGGAGACCTACTATGATGCGGATGGCAGGCGCGTCAAGCGCACGAAGGAGACGATGGTATTTCCCAGATACCACCAGCTCGATGCTGTCAGAAAAATCGTAAGCAGTTCCCGTCTCGAGAAAGTCGGGAGCAACTATCTCATCCAGCATTCCGCCGGAAGCGGCAAGACGAACAGCATATCCTGGCTCTCCCACAGATTGTCGAGCCTGCACACGGAGAAGGACGAGAAAGTCTTCGACTGCGTGGTCGTCATCACGGACAGGAAGGTGCTGGACAAGCAGTTGCAGGATGCCATATACCAGATTGAGCATGCGCAGGGAGTGGTGAAGGCGATAGACGAGGATTCGAAACAGCTTGCTAACGCATTGGTGGATGGAACGAAAATCGTTGTAACGACACTTCAGAAGTTTCCATTCGTCCTGCGTGGTCTCCTGCATATCGCCGGTGCTTCAAATATCGAATCGCCTGACGCGGAATCCATGAAAAAAGCCAAGCAGTGGCAGGAGCAGATGGCGAAGAGGAATTATGCGGTGATAGTTGACGAGGCGCACTCAAGCCAGTCCGGAGAGTCCGCCCGCGAACTCAAAGAAATACTCGGTGCCGGAAAAAATAACGGGGCGGATGCCCAGCCGGACGACCTCGAGCCCGACTGGGAGGACCGTCTTAACCAGATAATGGAATCGCGTGGCAGGCAGAAGAACATCAGCTTCTATGCGTTCACGGCCACGCCGAAGGGAAAGACGCTGGCGCTGTTCGGAAGGCCTGGGAAGAGCGGCAAGTTCGAGGCATTCCACACATATTCGATGCGACAGGCGATAGAGGAGGGCTTCATCCTCGATGTCCTGACCAAATACAGCACCTACAAGACCTATTACCGGCTTCTCAAGAAGGCTGAGGAAGATCCGAAGATGCCCAAGAAGAAGGCGACAAAACTGCTTGCCAAGTTTATGCATCTTCACCCGCATAACATCGAGCAGAAGACGGAGATAATAATAGAGCACTTCCGCGAACAGGTGAAAAACAAGATAGCAGGGCGCGCAAAGGCGATGGTTGTGACAGGCTCCCGCCTGCAGGCCGTCAGATACATGCTCTCATTCCAGAAATACATCGCCGAGAACAAATATGCCGACATCCGCCCTCTCGTGGCCTTCAGCGGATCCGTAAAAGATCCCGACTCAGGCATCGAATACAGCGAACCGGGCATGAACATTGACGCTGTGACAGGCAGGAACATATCAGAGACCCAGCTTCCAGACAAGTTCGACAGCCCGGACAACCAGATTCTGCTTGTGGCGAACAAATACCAGACGGGCTTCGACCAGCCTCTCCTATGCGCGATGTATGTTGACAAGAGGCTCGACGGAGTTCAGGCGGTGCAGACGCTCTCAAGGCTGAACCGCATATTCCCCGGCAAGGAGACTCCTTTTGTGCTCGATTTTGTGAACGACATGGATGGCATATTCAAGGCGTTCAAGCCCTATTACGATGCCACCCCTCTCGACGAAATGCCTGATCCAGTTCTTCTTGAGACAATCAAACACGATATGGACTCCATGCAGGTCTATCATTGGTCGGAGGTCGAGGCATTCGCCCAAATATTCTACCTTCCGCCTGAAAAGCAGAATCCATCGGATCATGCCCGGATGGACAAGCATATACAGCCGGCAGTTGACAGGTTCAATGGCTTCGACGAGGAAAAACAGGATGAATTCCATGAGAAGCTCACAGCATATCTGCGTTTCTACTCGTTTATCAGCCAGATAATTCCATACACCGATCCGGATCTCGAGATGCTCTATAGCTTCGGGCGGATGCTGGCTCCGAGGCTCAAGACATCGCCGGGACCGCGCCCCCATCCGGAAAAAGAAGTGCTACTTGAATACTACAGACTGGAGAAGACATCATCTGGAGCGATAAAGCTCGCAGAGCCTGTCTCCGGATTCGGGGTCAAGAGTCCGGTGGCGGTTGGAACAGGCAAAGCGAAGGACGAGGACAAGCCTCTTTCGGAAATCATCTCCGTGCTGAATGAGAAGTTTGCGACAGATTTCACCGAGGAAGACCGTCTCTTCTTCGAGCAGATAAAGGAGAAAGCATGCGCAGACGAGCGAGTGATACGCACGGCCAAGGCCAATCCTCTTGACAAGTTCGAGCTGGGAATAAGGAAATTAATCAAGGATCTTATGATTCAGCGAATGGCCGACAACGACCAGATTGTCAGCCGCTACATGGATGATCCCGAATTCCGGAAGGCCGTCTTCCCGCTCCTGGCGAGAGACATATACAGGAAGGTGAATGCGGACATCCAGCCACTCCCGCGGAATGGCCTCAACCCCATCTTGGATACGAATAGTGGGCCATGAAGTTGGACCAGTTGCGTAGCGGGGCTTTTTCGGGCAGATAGGTCTTGCGTCCCTTGTGGATGGATCCGGCGGGACGGTAGATATGCATCCTGCTTCTGTCGTATACGACAATCTTGTCCCTCGTGTCGTCCTGGAATCTTATCGCCTCGCAGCAGAGTTCCGGACCATCCTTGCCTGGGACTGGCACGACGATGTCGCCGTGGCAGTCCATCAGCCCGCCTATTTCCCTGTGCCCGGAGAACAGGATCAACTCCTCGCCATTCCCCTTCCAGTTCACCGGATGGAGTGCGGATCCCACGCAGGGGAGTTCCGTGCTCATGAGTTCGAGTCCGTCCTTGTCGTATAGGGTTATGAGCCCTGGATTGCCGTGGTAGCTTATCACTGCGTATTGGAGTCCGGGGACGTCCGGGCGGTATTTCGCCACCGAGAAATGCTGGACATGGCCCTTGATTGTCTGCCTGAACCATCCGTCCTGGTCGAAGAAGAGGAGCCCGTCCTCTCCAGCCGCCTCGACGAATTTCAGCTTGCCCCTGGGATGGTTGAACGGCATTATCAGCACCGCGTCGGCGTGGTCCTGAAGATGGAGCGAGAACTTCCATGTTCCGTCTCCGCGCAGGAAGGAGTACCCGGCCATCACCTCGTCCCGGCCGTCGCCGTCCACATCGCATGTGTAGCAGAAATGCCCGACATTGCCGGTGTAGGACCACATCTGCCTGAGGTCGGCTCCATACGCCCATATGTATGGATACCCGTGGCCGCAGACGAGGTCGAGCCCTTTCTTCCTTCCGGTCAGATTGCATACCCTGATGTAGTTGGGAACAATCTTCCCTCCGCCACCGACCAGGCAGTCGCCGAACCAGGAGCCCCCTATGTGGGCCGACTTCGGCGTGGGTTCGGGACGATCGGGAAGCTCGCCGCGCATCAGGACCTTGCCGCTTTTCCCCTCGAGGACGAGCATCTCGCCGTCCATCGCGCAGACCACCTCGTTGCGTCCGCAGCCGTTGAAATCGGCGATCTGCATCGCCAGATCGGAAGTCGCGATCCAAGGCTCCCTCATCGGTTTCCCTCTCTGCCACAGCACGTTGCCGTCAACGTCAAGCGCCGTCAGGCATTTTATCTCCGCTCCCTTCGCGGCCTGCGCGAACAACATGTCGTTCATGCCGTTCCCGCTCAGATCCCCGTATCTGACCGCCCTGCCCCCGGCGAAATCGCCAAGCTTGATGTCCTTCCAAAGCTCCATTTCAGGCTGGGCCGACCTTTTCCCTGCGATGACGGAACGGCGCTTCTTCGCGACCGAATCAAGCCTCCGGCATTCCACATCGGAGCATGAGACCGAGAAGTCGTGGAAGACCGCCCCGGAGCATGCGATGATCCCGGCAAGCCCCTCGCCGTGCATCCCGTCGCGGCATTTCAAGACTCGCCTTCCATTGGCCGACGCGGCGAAGGAATCCGCCGAACATTTCACCGAGAGACGGAGATTCCTCGAGCCACCCTTGAATTCCGCATCGGCTATCACCGAGATCCTCGACACGTCCTTGCGGACAATCTGCATCCTGTCCCCCCGCAGGACAAGAGCATAGTAGTTCTGCGCGTCGGAATATCGGAAAAGAAGCCCGACGAAGTTCGGCCGTCCTCCCTCGGCCGACACGACGGCCTCTACGACACAGTCGCCCAATGGCATCCCGTCCTTGACCAGAATCGAATTGAGGCTCTCGGTGAAATCCATCTTCTGCACAAGACAGTTCACGCCATCCCTCTTCTCCATCATCCAATGCGAATCGGACTTCCAGCCACGCCCGCAATTGCAGGTCACAGGCTCGCGCCACCCATGGGTGCTTGATCTGGGGCGAAGACAGTAAACCTCGGGAAGAGCCGAGTACTCGGAAGGATAGGGGCCCAGCTCGAACTTCTCGAAATCGGAACGGAGAATCTTCATGTCCAACCTCTTTTGAAAATCCGACCACCCGGGCCAATTGCCATCGGCCCGCTCGATCTGAAGGCGTAACTTAAATCCCGGCGGCGCTTTTTCAAATCAATTGTAATATCTTGATTTCGATTGTTTCATGTGTAGGTTAAGCGGATGGCAACTCAGACAACCAGAGGAAGCATATGAATATCCCCTATGGGAGCAGATTGTCGCCGGCGGAGGCTCTACGCCTGTCCGCCGAATGGCTGATGGAGCAAAGGACGAATGGGAAGGGGTGGAAGTTCTTCAACTGTCTGGAGAACGGAAAGCCCATACACGAATGGTACATGGTGTTCTACCCGATCCGGGGTCTCTTGCTCGCCGGCAAGCTCCTCGGGGAGAGGAAATACATAGACGCCGCGCTCGAATACGTGGACATCTACGTCGACGAGCAGCTGCCGAACGGCGGATTCACGTCGAACTACAGGAAGGTGAAGACGAAGGATCTGGGCAAGAAGGAATTCCACGAGATACTGCGCTGCGGAAAAGTCAACGTCGCCGATGTGGGCTCCAACGCCACAGCGATAGTCCTGGCCGCGAAATTCGCAGACAGGAAGCGTTCGGAGAAATACATCTCTGCGGTGAGGAAGTGGTTCGACGGCTGGGTATCGATATGGGCTCTTCCCGAGGGTGGCTACGGGAATGGAATCTGGGAGGGGCACAAGTTGAACTGCCCATACACGTGCGGGATCTCCACCGTCTCGATGGCCTTCTCCGCCTTCGGCCTCGCGACAGGGGAATACGAATACGTGGAGAACGCGGAGAAGGCGATGCGCTTCCAGGCATCCAAATGGCTGCCCGACGGACGTCCGATATTCATCAACGCATATCCGGTCCCGAGCGAACACTCGCTGGACGACTACTCCCACTACTTCTACCTTCTTGAGGGCTTGTGCTGGACGCACTACGCGACGAGGGACAAGGCGTTGAAGCAAATCCTCGCGGGCAGGATCCGCGACTGCCTGCTCGGTCCGAAAGGGCTGATCGCACAGTGGAACAATTCATGGTTCAACTTCATGACGACCGTCAGTTCCCCGGCGCCCGGGGAGCTTCCCTCGAGCAGATTGAACCTCGGTGTGCGCCTCGGCTGGGAGATGGCGAAGTCCAACGGCCTCATGCATGCGTTCGCATACTACCTCGACAGGATAGCGGACGACAAGCTTGTGAGGGAGAAATACGATATCGGCATGGATTATCTGACCCGGCCTCTCAAGGCGAGGATGAGCGGGGTGATGTCCGATCCGGACGAATCCTACGGGGCCTTCGCCGTGCAGGCGACCGGCTTCGCATGCCTCTCATATGCCGAGGCGGTGAAGAGGAACTCCGTATTTTCCCTGGCTTTCGAAAGATGAACGGCGAGGCGGCATGAAGACGGGACGAAAGCCTGAAATATTCGACTTCCATTTCCACGCCTACGGAATTTCGCGCCGGGGCGAAGACCACAGCCCGCTTATCAGGAGGCTGATAAGGTCCGGGAGGGTGGCTGGCATCCTCTGCTGCTCCGATCTCTACTGCGAGCACAGGGATTTCGAGAGGAGGAATAGAAGCCTTCTGGATCTCTCCTGCGAGCTGGGGCCGGCGAAATTGCCGATAGCCGCGACGATACATCCGGATGCGAAGGCCTCGTGGCGGAAATCCGCCGCCGGATGGCTGGGCCGGCATCCGAACATCCGCGCATTGAAGCTGAAGCCGGAGATGAGGAAGACGCCGATAGAGCCCAGGTACATTGACAGCGTA
>CAZGJP010000021.1:9482-10817 GCA_964526605.1 uncultured Lentisphaera sp. | reverse complement strand
AGTTCGCCAACGAGATGGACTTGATCGTCTTGTCGCACACCCAGCCCGAAAGGGAGTATTCGGCGATAAACTTCATTGGCTCCCTGAAGAAGATGCCCTCGACCAAACTCGTTCTCTACCACGCGTCGCTCAACGAGGAGGCCGCCTATCTGGCAGCCATCTTTCCGAACGTCCACGTCGAACCTTCATGGCTCGGGTTCACCCCCAATCTCTTCTCGATGATGGAGAATCTGGGCGGCTATTCCAAGATGCTCGCCGGGACCGACGGACCCGGATGGTTCAAGTCCTTCAAAGGCGATCCCTACGCCGATCTCGTCACCAAGGCGGCCGGGCTCATGCGGACGGGAAACAAGGAATCACTGGAGCTGTTCTGCGCGGGAAATGCGAGGAGACTTCTCGGAATCTGAGCCTGCCGCGCCTCCGCGCCAGCCCTTCGGGGCGGGGCGCATTCCGTCTTCCTACGCCTTGCTCCATATCCTCGTGTTGAGGTCGAGTTCCTCTACGATTCCCGCGGACATGTTTACGAAGGAGAAGTATTCGGAGAGGGTCCTCATGTCTCCGGCCGCGGTGAAGACAGCCGGCTCGAAGAGGTTCTTGCTGCACGAGATCGCCACGAAGAGCTTCGAACCGGCGAAAGAGAACGAGACATCCCCTCCGCAGAGTTTCCTCGCCTTGGCGTTGAAGTCCAGCATCCTGCGCATGAGCGCCGGAGATAGTATGTATCTGGCCTCGACCTGGTCGCTTCCATACACCACGAATTGCTTTTCGAAGTCGGGGTCCTCGAGCTTCACAAGCTGATCCCTGCCCATGTTCCATGACTGCAGGGTCTGTCCGAGAAATCCGAAGAACTTCTCGGCAAGGTCCGGCAGGACGACCGTCCTTCCCTTGAAGTCCTTGTTGAAGTCCGCAATGACGAATACCCCCCTGAAGATGGTGTGCCAATGCTCGTGCCTGTGCCCGTGTTTGTCCCTTGTTTCGGTCTTGTATTCCGAGTGGATCTCGGAGAATTCGATCTGGGTCCTGCCGATCGTCCCCGATATCCGGTCCTCGCTGCGGTATCTGTCCGGAACGGTCGTGAATATGCCGCTCGTCATGTAGCGGCTCTGCTCTATGCCCCCTGCCGGATCGTATGAAAGCGAAGGGTCCACAAACTTGACTATCTCCCCGACCACCCTGAACTTGTAGTCGAACTTGTATGATTCGAAATCCTTCTTCACCGACGAAATGTATAGGACGATGGAGACGATGATGGCGATGACCACGGGGACGAAGCAAATGGGAAAGCCCATGAGCAGGAAGAAGAGGGCTAAGGAGAGCAGAGCTCCGGAGGACATG
>CAZGJP010000021.1:0-9472 GCA_964526605.1 uncultured Lentisphaera sp. | reverse complement strand
CGGCGCAGTTCCTCCAGCGGCGCAAAACGTTCGGCAAGGGGCCCTCCGACGAACTCCGCAAAGTCCCGATCAGTCTTCATGGTCACAACGTCCTCCCTACGAGATTTCGGCTCCCGCATAATCTCGCACGGATTGCCATCTATTCAAATGTCTTTTGATTTCACCGTCGCACAGACTATATTCCGCGGAGGCAACCGAACTGGCTCCAACGATCAAAACAGGAGAAAACAGGAGAACTCCATCAGATGAAAACATCCAGGCTCATGATCATAATTCTGTTCTCGTCGGCGACCGTCCTCTGCGCGACATACTTCCTCGCGAGACCATGGATATCGCTGCGCAAGATGGACACCCTGCAGGTGAAAGGCTACGCTGAAATCCCGGTGAAATCCGACTCCGCGGCAATGACCGCCACGATAAGAAACGCATCCAAGACCCTTCCGGAGGCCTACGGAGCATGCGCGAAGCAGATCGGGGAGCTGAAGCAGCTCGCGACGCAAAGCCTGCGAAATCCGCAGATCACCGAGCTGGACACGGAGGTGAGTGAAATACTCAGACTGGACGAGAAGGGGGTCAAGACCAACGTGGTCGAAAACTATCTGGTCAGAAGGACGATACGCATCGAATCCAACGAGGTGGAGGCGGCCAGGGAGCTTTCCCAGAAGATAAACGACATGAACGCGAAGGGCGTGATGACGTCTGTGGAAGGCCCCTCCTTCTTCGTCAACAAGCTTGAAGGCGTGAAGGTGGACTTGGTCCGGAAAGCCACCGAGAACGGAAAGACCCGCGCCGTCGAGATGGCCAAGAGCGCCGGATACAAGCTAGGCAGACTCGTCTCCGCCAGGCAGGGCATAATCCAGATAACCAAGATGAACTCGTCCGAGACCAGCGACTGGGGCATGTATGACACACAGACCATAGACAAGGTTGCGAAACTCGCAGTGACCCTCGAATTCGAGATAGAATAGGAGAATTTCATGATAGAGCTACCGATAACGGGCGGGAAAGGAAGCTACCAGTTGAATCCCTCGAAGATAATCGCGCTGGGCAAGAACTACCTCGACCACATCAAGGAACATGGCAAGATGGACGTGTCGAATTTCAACGACGAGATTCCCAAGGAGCCGGTGCTATTTGCGATAACCCCCAACGCGCTTGTCGGGCACGGCGATGCCATAGCCATTCCATCCTTCCTGAAGAGATACGGTTTCGAGAATCCTCGAGTGGACTACGAGGCCGAGCTGGCCTTCGTGATCTCAAGGAGATGCAGGAACGTCCCGGAGGAGGACGCCCTCGGCTTCATCGAGGGCTTCACCTGCTTCAACGACGTCAGCCAGCGCAACATCCAGAAGAGCGACATCTCGGGATGGTTCAGGGCGAAATCGCTCGACACCTTCGCTCCCGTCGGGCCATGCCTCGTCCCACCCGGCATGATCGGAGATCCCCAGAACCTCGACATCACATGCAGGCTCAACGGAAAGGTCGTGCAGAAATCGAACTCCAGACACATGATATTCAACATCCGCCAGATGATCTCTTTCATCTCGATGAATTTCACCCTCGA
Source organism: uncultured Lentisphaera sp. (assembly GCA_964526605.1). GTDB lineage: Bacteria > Verrucomicrobiota > Lentisphaeria > Victivallales > GWF2-50-93 > DYMC01. The sequence continues at coordinate 7,908 of CAZGJP010000021.1, read as the reverse complement.
GGCCGGCGATCTGATATCAACCGGAACTCCTTCCGGCGTAGGCGCCCTCAAGCATGGAGACATCGTCGAGGTCGAAATCCAGAACATCGGCGTCCTCCGCAACAATGTCGTCGAAGAGGACATGCTCGACGCGGGGTAATGAGAATATTGAAATATGTGAATGAGGAACGACACAGTCTCCGGTGGTCTGTCGCCCCGCCAAATTGTAAAACTTATTATTGAACACCCCCTAAAGCCTGCCGCTCGAAAAATCGTTCACGGAACAGCGAGATTTCCCTTCCCGGATTGCCAAATCCGGACGGTGTGATATATTCACCTCGAATCGTTCACGAAAAAAAAACGGATCCATCCAGACCACATGAAAAGAGTGAGCATAGCCGATGTCTCGCTGGCGGTAGGCCTCTCGAGGGGGACCGTGTCGCGCGCGTTCAACAGGAACCGCAGCGACATCAGCGACGAGACGAGGAAGCGCATCCTCGAGGTGTCGCGCAGGATGGGCTACTTCCCGAATCTCAGCGCACGCGGACTTGTGAAGGGAACCACCGAATGCATAGGCGTGGTGATACCGGACCTCAGGAATCCATTCCTATGCGAGATGGTCACGGAGATCGAGAATTTCGCCTCAGAAAAGGGATACTCCGCTCTTCTCGCGCTGAACGACGGCGACTTCCAGACCCAGGAGGCGATACTCTCCAAGATGGCGGCCGGGCAGGTGGACGGGATCATCATCACGCCATGCGAGGAAAGACGGACCATCGCGTCGCTCAACCGCATAGCCAGGAAGAAGCCCATGGTGTGCCTGAAGAAGTTCGCCGGGCTCCGATGCGACATGGTCAGCTTCGACGATGCCATGGGGGTGCAGATCATGGTCGAGCATCTCATGGCGAAAGGACATTCCAGGATAGCCTATCTATGCCCGGACGAGCCGGAGTGGACGGTCGCCCTGCGCCGCTCGTCGTTCACCGCGGCGATGAAGGATGCCGGACTGCGACCGAGGGTCGTCTCGACCGGCGATTCCGAGCCTGGCTCCGCCGGATTCGAGAAGCTTGTCCTGGAGCTTCTGGAGCCAACCGCGCGACCGACCGCGATTTTCGCATACGACGACTTCCTGGCCGTCCATGCAATCCGCATACTTAGGGGACGCGGGATGAAAATCCCGGGAGACGTGTCCGTAGCCGGCTTCGACAACATATCGCTCGGGGAATTGATGGAGCCGAGGCTGAGCACCGTGGCGATAGATGGCACAGCGTTGGGGAAGAACGCGATCGAGACCATATTCTCGAAGATCGAGGCGAAGGACGACAAGTTCGAACGGCTCCACGACGTCAGACTGATCCCGAAGCTTGTCGAGAGGGATTCCGTCTCGGAGCCAATCGGCGATTGAAACCCGTCATTGGATTCTCGTTCAGGGATCCGGCTTGGGCCGCTTCAAAACAATCTCAAAGAGCTTGAACCATGGGCATGTACCCGTTTTTCAGGGAGAACCGGAAATTCCATTATTTCTCGACTCGTCATCTGGCGATGTCGTTCTGCAAGGACGCCGCAATGATGGGATTCCTCGGAATCGAGTCGGGAGGAAGAAGCGACAGGCATAGGCACAACAATCTGCTGTGTCCGGGGCATGGGGTGCGGCCATTGTCGGTTTTGTCCGGACGGAGGCCCGCCGCCGTGGCGAGAGTTTCAGGCAGGAGCGTGGAGTATCTGGCGAAATCGGGCGAGCCGCTTTGGAGGATCGAGGTCGTTGGCGAAAGGGGATTCAGGCTCCATTGCTCCAATCCCGGATGCTCTCCTGTGTTTTCCCTTAGCCCCGCCGCGAGCCCCCCTACGATATGGGCGTCCGAGACGAAGGCGACGAGGAGACGCGGGTCCGACAATAGGAAGCTTCCTGCGATCCACAACGAATACAGGCTTCCCATGCTGGTCCATTTTCCGGACTACGGGATATTGTCGGTGCAATCCGGTTCGGAGGTCGTCTGCTCGGAAAGCTGGATTCCGGACGAGAAGACGCAGGGGCTCAATCTTGGCCACGCGAACATCTACCATCACACGACGCTTGTTCCATACCACCATGGGGAGATGCTTCTCCAGTTCCGGGCGCTGGACGGGAAGATGCTCGATCTCGACTTCCGTGTCGAGGACGAGATGTTCCCGCAGGCGGATGGCCGCGATTTCAGCGGTCCGCGATGGGCCGGGCTGAGACGATGCTGGATGAACGCATTCACGATAGACAGGAAAAGCCTGACGATGGGCGACAATATCCTCCTCGGGGGGATCGCGCATCTGGCGATTCATTTCAAGTCCGAGATGTCGCTCCATACTCCTTCATTCGCCATCCTCGCCCGGAGGCGTGGAGGAATAAAGGCCGTGAAGGGGCGGGCCGGGTGGATAGGCTGCGGCTCGATCCATGATTATCTCAGGAGGGCGCTGGACATGTCCCTTGGATCGGCGATGAACGACAAGGGCGAGATCAACTGGACATATCAGGACAGGGCCAAGAGAAATGTCGAGAACAAGAGCCGATTCATGGACTGCACCGCCAGCAATCTGATCGCTTTCGCCAACTACTGCCGGGCGACGGGCGATGTCAAATTCCTGCAAAAGCATCTTCGCGGCGTGGCGAAGGCGTCCGGATACCTGCTGTCCTCGGACCGGGACGGCGACGGTCTGATCGAAATGCCATTCCACGGGAACAGATTCGAGGAGGAGAGGACCAGAAACTGGTGGGACAATTTCGCGTTCGGCTGGAAGGACGCCTACATGAATCTCCTCTCGTTCAAGGCCCTTCGACGCATCCTGCCGCTACTCGAGGAGGGAATGGATGCTGACATTGCCAGAATGGTCCGTCTCTTCATCGACCGCTTCCCGGAAGCCTTCCGCAGGACATTCCACAATCCGGATACGGGCTGCTACGCGGGCTGGGTGAGCCGGGACGGGCGCATGCACGACTACCTGTTCACGTTCATAGGCGCGATGGCGGTTAACGAGGGAGTCGTTTGCGCAAAAGACGGAAGGAAGGTGATGAGGCTGTTCCTGCGGAAGATGTCCGAACTCGGATACGACGGGAAATACGGGGTTCCCGGCAATCTCGTCCCGGTCGCGAAGGAGGACACCATATCGTGGGACGCCATGGGACGATGGGGCGTATATGAGAACGGCGGGCTATGCGGGATGACTGCCGGACATTTCATCGAGGCCCTGTACAGGTGCGGAATGAGGGACGAGGCCGATGAAATCCTCTTCAAGATGCTCGACACCTTCGAGAATCAGCCCACCCATTCAGGGGTATTCCCGGGATACTGCAAAAGCGTGGATTGGCGGACGAAGGAGGGATTGCCCTGCGGATACAACTACCTGGCGGACAACTACTATTTCCTCATCGCCGCGATGGCAAGGTGATTTTGTCCCGGCGCGCGGGCCATCCTGAATGCGTGGAGGTCTTTCCGGGAGGGACGGCGGCCCGCCGGCTCTCCTGCGGAGAGTGGCGGGCAAGCCCCGCCGTCCGAGAACCCCCGACGATGCAACCTGAATTTTGCGTTTAAAGGTGGCAAAATTTAGAGCCGGTTGGCTCATTCGGCGAATCTGCCTACGAGGACGAACTTGTCCGTGCCGGGGACGGATGGGGAGTCTATTATTTTGTCTCCGAAGACGTTGTCGGCCAGTTCCGCCTGGTATGAGCCCGGCGCGAGGACCGCGTCGCGAGGTTCGGCCCTGACTATCACCTGGACGGGCAGGCCGGCGGTCTGCGGTCTGGAGGGGGTTCCCGGAGACAGGACGAGATTCGCCGATGCGCCCGGGGCGATTTCCGAATCCAGACACCAGTAGCGTCCGTCGCGATCCCTCAGCACGATGTTCCTGACCGCCGTTCCAAGTCCGTTGACTACGGAGACCAGGCCGTCCTCCTCCTTGACATCCAGCTTCTCCCTCCTCTTCTCGATTTTAGTGAAGGCCAGGACTTCCGGCGTCCTCGGCAGTATGTAGCCGGATATCTTGAGCTTGCCGTTCTCGGCGCGAGTCCTGCCGCCGAAGTTGCCATAGTCGTCCTCGGAACGGAGATACGCGATCGCATGCTCGGGAATCTCCATTGCGCTTCGGAGCCCCAGCGGCGCCTCGACCGCGGTCTTCTGGTTCACATAGGCCTTGCCCCTGGCCTGGTCCAGATGCGTCGTCGAGAACCTCGACAGCTTCGGCGAGACCCCGTCGCAGAGAAGAGATACTGCGAGCAGCGAGATGCATGCGGCTATCGAGATCGCGGGAATGACGGCGAGGAGCAATATCGGTTTCTTTAGCTTCCTGTTGCAGGCGTAGATGGCGCCAGGGCCTATGAGCAGGGCGAAGAAGGTAATGGCGGGAAGCATCAGGTAGAGGCTCAGCCTCCCGGACTGCCAGGGAACAGACCTGTCGAATGACGACAGATAGAGGGCGTCGAGAAGATGATTCCTGGCACCCTTGTCGGCTGCGGCCGCCGCCGTCGAGACCGAGCCAAGGCCGTAGCCCCTGTCCCCTCCCGCGAATTTCGCAGGGGGCAGGCGTTTGAGGACGTCTTCGATAAGGCCTCCATTCTCCGTCTCGAACCCGAGGGAGCCTCCCAGATAGACCCAGTCCATCAGCGCCTCCTTCTGTGCTCCATTCATCTCGTTCCAAACTTTCTCCGAGAGGAATATCTTGGGCATGGAGAATAGGGCGTTGGCGGATTCCGGCATGGACGAGGCCGACTTCGGGCGGACGATGGGGATTTTCTCCGGATCTGAGCGGTAGGAGTAGTCGAGGTTGATGTGGGATATGATCTTTTTCGTCCCTGCGCCGCCGTTGACGAGGCCGAGCTCGGAATATCCCGGCGGAAGTATGGCCGGCGTTGCGATCTTCTCCCTGGTGGAGCTTGCCGGAGGGACAATCATCGTCTTCTGATAGACGTTTCTGGAGCGCAGGCTTTGGTAGAAGACAATCTTCTGGGCGGAGCTGCTCTCGTTGACCAGCGTGACGGTTCCGGCGAAGTATCCCGTCTTGGCGTTCCAGAACGATACGTTCGCGCGGACGCCACCGCCGAGGTCTATCGCCATGCTTTCCGCGTCGGTGATGATCTCCGCCCCGGAGAGCGCTGGCGTTGACATTGCCGCCAGCGCCATGGCGAGCATCGCCGCGTGGAGTTTTGCCCCGGGCTTTCTCATTATTTCATCTTCTCGCTGTGACTATGTCCGGCTCGTCCGGAACGGGTTTTATCCTTGCGGCTATCCTTCCTGCGATTTCCGCGGATGACATCCTCTCGGTCCTGGCGCGGTAGTCGAGTATTATCCTGTGGTGCAGGGCCCACACGGCGACCTTCTCGACGTCGGCGAATCCGACCGTGGGTCGTCCATCGAGGAACGCCATGCCCTTGGCGGCCTCGGCGATGGATATTGCCGCGCGCGGCGAGGCGCCGTAGCGGATGTATTCGCTGATCCCGGGATGCTTCCTCTCGGGATGGGTGGCCGAGACGAGTCTTGCGATGTAGCCTGCGACCGCCTCCGGGATGAATATCCTGTCCATGATCGAATACGCCCGGGAGAGATCCTCGGCTCCCATGGCCGGCGGGATTTCCGGGATTTCGCCTCTCTGCCTCTCCTTCACGATCTTCTCCAGCACCCATTCCTCGGGGCTCCCAAGCTCAAGCTTGAAGAGGAACCTGTCGACCTGAGCCTCCGGAAGCGGATAGGTGCCCTCAAGCTCGATGGGATTCTGAGTCGCCAGCACGAAGAACGGCTCGGGCAGCCTCATCCTCTCGCCGAGCAGCGTCACCGTCCTCTCCTGCATCGCCTCGAGAAGGGCGGACTGCGTCTTTGGCGAGGCCCTGTTGATCTCGTCCGCCAGGACTATGTTGCAGAATACCGGACCCGGGGTGAAGCTCATGTGGCGCCTGCCGGAGTCGTCCTCCTGAAGTATGTGCGAGCCGAGTATGTCTCCAGGCATGAGGTCCGGCGTGAACTGTATGCGCTTGAAGTCGAGGGAGAGGAGCCTGCCGAGGCAGTTGACCAGCGCGGTCTTTCCCAGTCCGGGCAGCCCCTCGAGCAGGACATGGCCCCTTGCGAGAATCGCGGCCATCATCATCTTGTGCAGTTCGCTCCGGCCGAAAAGCGCTCCGTCGAGCTCCTCCAGCACCTTGTTCAGCTTCGGCGAGAGGCTTTGTATCTCATCCAGCGTTGGCAGCTTCTGCATGTCGGCACCGTTTTTTGGGGTTGCAGGATACAAGATACAGGATACAAGATACAGGATACAAGATACAAGATACGGGATGCAAGATTCAGGATATTTACCCGCCACTCTCCAAAAGGAGAGCCGGCGGGAGGGATACCTGTCAGCCTGCCGCAAGCATCGAGTCCCGAGTATCGATCGTCCATCTTCCAATTCCATCAAAAGCTCATGACGCCCTTTGTAAAAGGACTTCATGGATGGTAAGATATATGCAGTTTCGGATAATGAAATGTGGAAAGGCGCCAAAATGCTCGAGGGATTGAGGAAAATCTTCTTCAGGGATGCTTTCACGGCAGTGGCTTTCGTGCTGGCGTCGCTGTTCCTGCTCTCCGCCATATTCTGCGAGGGATACTCGGTCTACTGCAGGCTGGCGAAAAGGACTCCGGCATACGACGTGGGGGATCTGAAGGACGCCTACAGGCCTCCTTCGCGGGAGCATCCGCTCGGGACCGACTTCAAGGGTCGGGATGTGCTGATGCGGGCCTTCTTCGCGTCGAGGACGGCTGTGAAGATAGGGGTTCTCGCGGGGGTGCTCTCCGCGGCGATAGGCGTGGCGGCGGGAATCGCGGCGGGATATTTCGGCGGAACGCTTGACGAGGTGATAGTATGGTTCTACAGTTCCTTCGCCTCGATACCGACGCTGCTCTTCGTGCTTGCGTTCTCGCTTCTGGTGACCAAGGGCTTCCTGCTGCCTCCTCTGGAGACATCGTTCAAGGCGCTCGCCTCGGCGCTGAACACCGACTCCGGAATGCTCGCCATCTACATCGGGATCGGGCTTACAGGCTGGGTGGGCCTGTGCCGGATACTGCGATCCGAAACGATGCGCCTGCGCAACGAACAGTATGTGCAGGCGGCGAAGGTCCTCGGACTCGGCAATCTGCGGATAATGTTCAGGCACATACTGCCGAATCTGGCGCACATCGCGATAATATATTTCTCGGTGAGGTTCTCCTACGCCGTGATGACCGAGGTGATAGTGAGCTATCTCGGGCTCGGTGTCCAGAGCGACCCCAGCTGGGGAGTGATGATAGCCGACGGGCAGCTGCGCCTCTGGCGCGGCGTGTGGTGGGAAATAGCCGCCGCCACCGGCTTCATGTTCCTCCTGGTCCTCTCGCTGAATATCGTCGGCGACGCGGTCCGCGACGCCCTCGATCCAAAGCTAAAGGTTTGATAAACCCTTTCCTCAGAACTTTCTCGGGGGGTGTAGGAATATCTACGGAATTGTGATGGAAGTTTTGACGAAAGGGTTTAAAGGCGGGGACCCGTTCAGTTCAGTGGCGTAGCAGCCCACTGGCACATGAGGATGTTCATGAGAATTGCAATATCGGAAATTGGTTCTTGCAAGGGTGCAATGCGATCCTGGGACCCGGGGAGGGTATCTTCTCTTCTGCTTCGTTCCGCGAAAATCGCGGAACGAGTCTTCCACACGTTCAAGTGGGAGAGGAAGGGCGACACGAGCCTGGTGACGGAGGCCGATCTGGAGATAGAGAGGCTTTTCGCAAAAGTCTGCGACCGCCCGGAGCACGGGGTCCGTTTGATAGGCGAAGAGGGGATCGACAAAAAGGGCGAGGATTACGTGAGGGCGGCGCTGGCCGGTAGATGCTGGATAATTGATCCGATAGACGGAACGGCGCCTTTCGCATGCAAACAACCGACTTGGGGCATCTCGAACTATCTGGAATC
>CAZGJP010000020.1:0-18456 GCA_964526605.1 uncultured Lentisphaera sp. | reverse complement strand
CCCTGCTCGTGCTTGCGCGGAAGATTGTTGGTGTAAGTGAGTGTGGCACCGCTGAAAACAGCTTCTCCGAGCGACAGATATCTCTGGAGGCCAGCGCATATTTCACCTGTCGGCTTGAATACGGCCGCGAGGACGTTGTTCACCGTTCCCGCACCTATGTCGCTGCAGTCAATGTTGTCGACTTCCTCGTGGTAGTTCGAGCTGTTCAAGAGAGTGGCTACGTCGTCGGTGTCGCCGGAGCCACCCTTGTATTCCATATCCCATTCCAGTATTGCCGTCCCTGTGGGCACGAACTCCCAGTTCGAGCCCGGAACCCATGATACGAATGTGAATGTTCTTTGAGCACCTCTGGCCCCGCTTTCCGCCGTGCTGTAGTTCTCGTCCACATAGCACATCCTGTAGCTTCTGTGGATGTAGTCTGATGGCAGGCTTCCTGTTCCCGGTGCGTCCCGGTGTGGCAGGAGCAAGGCTACGTACATCTTGTCTGTTATTGCCTTGTCCCTTGCCAGCTTCAACGCCGCGGCGCAATTCTGGGCGGCGCCGTCCACGCCATATCCCTTCACCAGCTTTTCGAATGCCGGCATGGAGATGTAGAATAGCAGAGCCATTATTGCCATTACGACCAGTAGCTCAACAAGGGTGAAATGCTTTCTTTCCTGAATCGGAATCATATTGGACCTGGCTCCTAGGGTTTTTCCAAATGATTCTAATGCAGTATGCGTGCGATGTAAAGGGGCTTGCAGAGAACTAACCGATTACTGCGCCGGAATTAACCGGACGCTAACAAAGAGGGGGGATACGGGGATCAATAGCCGAAATGGGAGCTTCCGGAGTTGTCCGTCCACACCGCGCCGGCGAATCCAAGCACGTGGCCGCCGGAGAAGAGGATGTTCCCGTATTTGTTGTGGTTGGCGTCGAGGTCCCTGGATATGCCGCTTGATATGCTGCCCGTCTCCTTGAGGCCTCCGGCGTAGTTGTATGACACGTTCTGGGTCCGTATGTCTCCGTTCAAGGAGACCTCCTCGGCATCGCTGGTGGATATGCAGCACACTAGCTTCACGTGCTCGAGGTAGCCGGATGCTCGCAGGGTCTCCAGGCCGGCTCTTCCGGGATCTGGCGGAAAGAAACTCTTGTTCTCGAGGGAATACATCCTGAGGGCGAGGCCGATCTGCTTGAGATTGTTCGTGCAGCTCATCCTTCTCGCTCTCTCCCTTGCCGTGTTCAACGCGGGGAGCAGCAGGGCGCTGAGGATCATGATGACAGCCATGACGACGAGGAGCTCGACGATCGTGAAACCAGATGTCTTGGCTGTTTTTGAATCATTCATGCATGAGTTCCCGTGCATCATCGCGAGATGATTTTGCATGAATTATACTTCAATATGGCACGGATGTCAAGTGTCGTATTCCCTTTTCCGTTTCTCGAGATCCTCGGCGGCCCATTCCCTCCCGGTCTTCCTGAGACGCTCGAGATAGTCCGAGTAGGTTTTGCTCTTGAAGGACGCATGGTGGGGGCCGCCCTCGCGGACGACGGTCCAGAGGGGATCCACGTCCCTGAAGGAGCGCTTCATCTCGGAGCTTGTCCACTCCTCGAGCCTGGCCAGCGCGAAATCCACCTTGTCCGGAAGCTTCTCCGCAAGATCCAGAGTCTCGTGCGGATCGTCCTTCAGGTTGAAGAGCATCTTCTCGGGGTAGTTCTTCAAGCCCGTGTGGTAGCTCTTGACCATGATCCAGTCTCCCCATCTGACCGACCTCTGGCATGACCATGCGCAGTTGGAGACAACCAGATAGTCGCGTCCGCCGGATTTTTCGGCGGCGAAATCCTTGTAGAAGGACTTCGCGTCCCATGATTCGGGGACGGCGATGCCGCAGATTTCAAGGAATGTGGCGCAGACATCGAACTGATAGTATAGGCCATCGTCCACCCGGCCCCTGCCTCCAAGCCCCTTCGGGTGGCGGACTATCATCGGGACCCTGTTCGTCACGTGGTCGGCAGTCTGGTGGTCGCCATAGACAGACAGCTCCCCCTGGTTCTCCCCATGGTCGGAGCTTATCATTATCATTGTGTCGCCGTATACCCCCAGCTCCTCGAGTTTCGCGAATATCATCCCCACCATCTTGTCCGCATAGAGTATCCCCGTGTCGTAGCCGTCAATCCACTTCCTGTATGAGCGCATCGAGTCTATCTGCTCGACCATGCGCGGGAATTTCGCATTGGAATGCATTCCGTATCCTCCGCCCGGCTCCTGGGCCGAGCCCGGTCCGTAGTTGTCCCAGGTCTTCCTGCGTATCTCCTCGGTCATCCAAGACGGGGGAGGGCTGTCCTTGAATGGCTCGCCTTCCGACTCCGGCACCTGGTATGGCGTGTGCGGATCCCAGACGTTCACGTGAAGATACCAGTTGTCCTCCTCCCCCTTCCGGGACAGCCAGTCCAAGGCGTGCGGCACCACCTCCTCCGCGCGCTCTCCCCCTCCCTTGCCCGTGTTGAACATCTCCCTGAAGCCGTTGTAGAACCAGAAGGAGGAATGCCGCTCGCCGAAGGGACTCACCGACGCCGTGTAGAACTTCTCCCTCATCCTGACGATGTAGTTGTCCTGGAGCGTGCGGAAGCCGCGCGTCCCGGCCTCGACCGGATAGTCGGCGGCGGCTCCGCCGTGGTTTATCGCGCCATTCCGTATCCCGCATTTCCCCGAGTAGAATGCCGCGCGCGAGGGCAGGCATGGCGAATCCGAGACGTAGCAGTTCTCGAAGCGGACCCCCTCCGATGCGATCCTGTCGATGTTCGGCGACGTGTTGCGGTGATACCCGTAGCATCCGAGATGGTCGGGCCTCAGCGTGTCGATGTCGATGTGCAGTATCCTCATCTCTCCTCCCCTGTCTTTTCTTGTTGTTCTGAAAATTGACCGGCCATGCGCCTCAGCACGGCCAGATTGGATCTCGTCCTGGCATCGCAACCGGGAAAGTAGTTCTCCGCGAGAGCCACTATTCCGGCGAGAGCGCCGCCCTTGAAAACAGGAGCCGCGCTCCTCCTGACACCATTGGAGTTGAACTCGAAATCAGCGGTGCAGCGCCCCCTCCTGCACTCCGACAGCAGACGTCCATATTCGGCGGAGGATATCCTGCGGCGCGCACCGTCCTCGTAGGCCCACAACCCGCGGGAGTGGCAATCCCGGTATGCCCCGAAGGCGTGTGCTATCCTCGCGACCGCCTCGAACTCCCCGTCAAGCTTCCTCCGGAATCCGACCGACGCCTTGACCGTTATCCCGGCGCCTTCGCAGTCGTGCCGGGCCGATATCCTGAAGTCCCTCCCGTCCAAAACGTAGAATTCCACGGTGCGGCGCGTCTTCGCCGAAAGCTCCACGATGAATTCATCGACGGAGGCCGCAAACGTCCTCTCCGCGGCAGGAACCATCGCGACAAGCGCCGAGAAACGCCTGCTCACAGGGTCCCGCCCCACGCATCCCTTCGACTCGAGCGTCCGCAGGATGCGGAGCAGCGACGCCTTGGGGACCGACGACAGCGAGGACAGGCTTTCGAGGGATGTCGGTCCCCGCCCGCAGAGGATGGACAGGACGTCCAGCCCCCTCGCGAGGGCGGGCGCCGGATGCCTCTGTTTCATATTTGAAATCAATTTCATATGGGGAATATACTGCTCTCCTGGTGCGTTTCAAGTCCGCATCGGTGTTTTTTCCCCCGGGGGGCCCGGAGGTGGATATGCGATTGGCCCATGCGGTCGGCTCGGAATTCCGCCGGGTTGGAAGTCAGATGCGTCCCGCCGCCTTCCTGAGTATCCAGGAGAGGGAGAGCATGGCGACCAGGGCGGCGATGCTCCATGGGCTGTCCCATATCCGCAGCCTTCTCTCCTCCACCATGTCCCTTTTCGACGAGGAGAGCTTCTGCAGCAGGCTGGTGGCGTCGTTTGCGGGCGAGGCGATGCCGCCTCCGGCCTTTGCGATGGATTTCATAATGGCCGGATCCGCAGCCTCCCCCGTCTTCTCCTTTCTGCCCGAGGAGACGCGGATCTGCATCCCGGCGATTTCACCCAGACTTCCGCTCTTCAGTGACAGGGAGAGGACGCCGCCCCTGCGCGGGGTGAACTTGGCGGAGTACTGCCTGGGGGCCGACGCATCCCTCGCCATCGGAAAGACCGAGGAGGAGGCTCCATCCTCCGGCTCGACAATCATCAGAAGTTCCTCGAGGTCTGGCGGCATCTTCTCCGAGAGGAAGGCTTTGACCGTTGTCTCCTCTCCGGGCGCCGGCGTCTCGGGCTCGTGGAACATCCTCGCCTTTTCGCTGCCGCCGAGATGCCTCTTGTGGGACATCCACCTTATCACCTGGCTCCAGAACCTGTAGTGGTATTTGTCCTCCACGGCCTTGCGCCACTTCCACACGTGATCCGTGCCCATGAAGAGCACTATCCCGCTTCCGTGGCTTCTCTCCACGAGTATCGGGATCCTTCCCTCCTTGTTGCGGAGATGCGAGTGGGCCGCCATCACCCTCGATCCGGGCATGGTCTCCAGCACCGCCCAGTTCCAGGTCACCCCTGGAAGGCTCCTCCACAATATCGCGTTGGCCGACGCGCTGTCCTCCAGCATCGTGAGATGGTGTGACGCGCCATAGCCGGTCAGCTCGACCGGGGCCTCGGTTCCGGTCTTCATCCCCCCGGGGTTAGCCGGGTCGCTTTTGACCGGTAGGAGATCGCCCAGCGGCGATTTCTCCAGCGATGTGAAGGCTCCCCGTCTTCCGGGGATAATGACCAGTCCGGCGGCGTCCTCCGAGACGGCGCGGCGCAAGGATTCCAGGTCCGCCGACGAAAGTTCCTTCGTGCCTATGTCTCCGATGAAGAAGACGTCGAAGGAGCCCATCTCGTCCTTGTCCGGGAATTTCTGGCGGTATCCCCTTCCGTCGGCGATTCCCAGCTCCGGATGGAAGAGCATGAAATGCGCCTCCACGCCTGGATCCCTGCAGAGCGCGTTCTTCATATATCTGAACTCCCACCTCGGGACCGAGTCGGCGAGCAGAACCTTCAGCTTGTCGTCGCGCACCTCTATCCCCGCGGCGAAGTCGTTGTTGGTAACGTCGCTTTCGCCCTTCTGTCTCTCTGCCGAAAGCGATATCTTGAAGCTGCCCTTCCTGGATGGCTTCCATAGGAAGGCCCCGCGCCTGACTTCGCCCGCGCCCAGCCTCATCTCGACGTGGTCCGAGGCGCCGTCGTCGCATTTGAACCTGACGGCGACGTTCATCTCCCCCTGGAATTTGTTCGTGACTGCATACGGGATGGAAAGCTGCTCCTGCAGCATGCAGTATCCGGGGACGGCAACTCCTCCAAGCTCTATGTCGGGCATGCTCCTGTCGGAGCCGGTGCATATGCAATGGATCCTTGCAGCCCCAAGAGCCAGCTCAGCCGCGGCCCTCACCGGGGAAGGTCCCGTCGTCTGGAGCCCGTCGCTTAGCAGAATGACCTCGTCGAAATCCTCATTCTTTAGCGCCCCCAGGGCCGAGCCTATGTCGGTCCCGCCCTGCGAATCCGGGGCGGCGTCCGTGCCGGCGAAATCCCTCTTCACGATTTCGTATGCCGATCCGAGAGAGGAGAAGGCGTCTCCGGCGAAGAAGGATTCCACCCAGTCGGAGCGGGTCTGCATCCCGCCGGCCGAATCCACGTCCCTGGTCCCCATGCTCCCTGAAACATCCCTCAGCACCGCCATCCTTGGCAATCTGCCGTCCCTTCTGGAGAATACTATCTCCGGCTTCAAAAGCAGGAAGGAGATCGCGCAGAGAGACGCGAATGCGAGAATATTCGCGGCCGGAAGCATGCCGGATCCCGGGCGGAGATACTCGTTTCTCCCCCGATACGCGGCAAATGCGTGGCAGGCCATGACCACCGCGGCTGCTGCGATTCCCCAGAAGTCGGCTCCGATGCGAAGCTGCCAGTTCATCGCCGCACCTCCGCCTTTCCCGCGTTGAACGAGAAGCAGAGCGCCTGCTCGGCGACCAGAAGCAGCATCGCGGCGAGAAGCGCCTCCCTCCAGATCTCCCTGAAAAGAGGCCCCGCCGAAGCGCCTCCGGCCTCGCCCATCCTTCCCGAGAGAAGAGTCTTGAAATCATCCGGAGCAAGGCGGCCGCCGTCGTATTCTCCCGGAGGAGGATTGGCCGCGACCGTCCGTCCGCCGCAGGCGTAGACCCCGGATGAAACGAAGTGTCTCGACAATGTCTTCGAGTCCAGCCTCTCGCTCTCCCCATCGTCATCTGCGCCGCCGGGGCCGGCCTCGATGTTCCTGAAATCCGCCTTCCTGTCCGAAGCCTCCAGAACTACGCTCCTGGCGAGCAGGGGAAAGACGGGATGGGAGATGAAGCCGCCTTCCATTTTCGCAAGCCTGGCGCAGAGCGCATAGACCGTTCCAGCGCGGCTGCGCGACCCGGCCAGCAGACATGATCCGTCGGTGAACTTGAGGAGGACGTCGTGTTCGCCCTCGAGTCCGCATCGCTCTGCGAATTTCGCAAAAGGCAGGAGCCCCGACATGTCCTCCGGCAGAGGAGCCGAGGGAGAGATGAATGACGCTGCGGAGAAGGCTTCGCCTTCCTCCGCTCTGGAAGCGTGCCGGAAGGAGAGGGCAGGCGCTATTCTCAAGGCATCCTGGGGAAGCTCGGTGGGCTGGAACACGAAGAGCGTCCTGCCGGAACGCAGGAACTCGTCGATGGCGGCTGCGGCCTCGGGATTCCGGGGGACCCCCTCGGAGAAGATGACATCGAAGACCTTCAGCGATTCAGTCTTGAAATCGGCTGATGATAGCCTGGTGGCCGGGAATTTTTCCGCATCTCCGCCGTCCGGCGCCATGGCCGCCCTAAAGGCCCTTTCGACATATGGATCCGAGCAATGGATCCCGACAAAGGCCGGCCCGGGCTCGCCGTAGGCGAAGAAAAGCCTGTTGTCGAAGGGCGTGCCGTCGGAGGGCAGCTCGATCTTGGTCCATCCGCATCCGCTGGCCGCCGGGGCCTGCATCTGTATTTTGAAGACAGTCGAATCAGCGTGGAGCGGAACCGTCGTGGATGTCCTCCCGCTTTCCGTCTCGATGGCCACGGGTATGGCTAGTCCCCGCCTCGAACTCGACTCTATTCTTGCGGATATCTCGAATATCGAGAGGTTGGCCATGTCCCTGCGGATTGATTCGGGCCTTATGCGGATGTTGTCCTGCACGGCGCCGGGAGCGGGTTGGACGATGAAGAACGAGCAGGACATCCGCGGCTCCGCGAATTTCGCATCGAGTTCGTCCCAGAGCGGCGAGGAGATGTCCCAGTCGCTGGATTGTCCGTCGGAAAGTATCCATATCTGGGATGAGGATATCCTGTTTCTGAGAAGATGTGCATGCGCGACGGCGAGCATCTCCGGGATGGAGGATGCCGCCCCGGTCGCATCGGCGAGCTCGGATCGCAGGACCGCGTCGATGGATTGAAGTTCGATCGGGGCAGGGGATGAGCTTTCCACCAGCGTGAACGGGCCCCGCATCCCGAGCCTCCCCAGGCTTCCCTCCAGAGTCTTCAGGCCGGACTTGATCATGGACGATCCGTCCGAGGCTGCCGCCGACATGCTCGCGGACCTGTCGAGGATGATGACGACATGGTCCGACGGGGACAGGAATGAAAGCGCGGAGAGCCCGGATGCGAAAGGACGGGAGAAGGCCAGGGCCAGCATCGCCAGTGCGAGGACACGGAACAGCAGTATAAGAAGCTCCTTGAGTCTCGCCATCCGGGTCGAGGCCCGGTGCGCCCGGGCGACGAAGATCATCGCCGCCCATGGCAGCGTCTGGTATCTCATCCGGTTTATCAGATGGATCAGCGGTGGCATGCCGCAAGCGCCTAGGAACCACAGCATCAGAGGTTCGAGAAAAAACACAGGAGCACCCCGGATTATTTTTCACTGGCCAGGCGTCCGCCCTGGAATCAGCCTGAAACGGAGAATTTCAGGACAAGACATTCCGGCGCTCCAAGCTCCCTGCATCTGGCGAAGGGAGACGAAGAGCCAATGTGCAGCCTGTATTCTCCAGGAAGCACGACGGAGTCGCCGTTATCGTCCGTCGAGGAGATTTCATCCCTTCCGATTCTGAACGATACGGTCTTCCTGGATTTCGCCCCGAGACGGACTTTCGCGAAAGCCTTCAGGGCGAAGCGTGGATTCCTGAACGATGCCTCCGGATATGAGATGTATAGCTGGACCGTCTCTTCGGCGGCGATTTCGGAGAGGTTCTCCACGTCCGCCGAAACCCTCAGACTGCCGCCCTTCCGGATCCTGTCCTTCGATAGGACCGCATTGGAATATGCGAATTTCGCGTAGCCCAGCCCGAAACCGAAAGGATACAGAGGCTCGGCGTCGGAATACCTGTAGGTGCGCCCCTTCATCGAATAGTCCTCGTATGGGGGCAGGTCGGATACGGATCTTGGGATCGTGAAGGGCAGTCTGCCCGAGGGAGAGACATCTCCGAATATGACGTCGGCGACGGCGTTGCCTCCCTGTTCTCCCGGATATCCCGCGAATATCGCGGCATCCACGAGTTTCTCCGGGATTATCACTGGCGAACCGGACATCAGTACAAGTATTATCTTTCCATTTGGAGCCTTCGCTCTCAGCTTTTCGAGCATTTCCGTCTGGCTCGGTGGCAGGTTCAAATCGGGTCTGTCCCCCATGTCGGCCGATGAAATCGCGTCGCCTTCCTCCCCTTCGATGGTCGAGTCGATTCCTCCGACGAAGACGATTGCGTCGG
The DNA here is from genome assembly GCA_964526605.1 of uncultured Lentisphaera sp. GTDB lineage: Bacteria > Verrucomicrobiota > Lentisphaeria > Victivallales > GWF2-50-93 > DYMC01. Next base: position 9,701 of record CAZGJP010000020.1, on the reverse strand, counting down.
AGTCCGCGGCATCTCCGACGCCCCAGTTGTGCGGATTGGCGTTCGGCGTGTTGATCAGGCAGCCCATCCTGTAGTCGAGTTTGCTATGGTTGGATATCTTCGAGGCCAGTCCCTCGAGGACGCTGGTGAAGCAATCCGATATTCCGTAGTAGTTTCCTGTCAGCGCGTCCACGTTGGCGGCGTTGGGCCCGCAGACGTAGATCTTTGAAATGTCTTTCCCGAGCGGCAGGGTGTTTCCTCTGTTCTTCAGAAGCACGAGCGACTTCGCGGCGATCTCCCTCGCGAGGGAGACGTGCTTCTTGCTTCTGATCACCGACGGGGAAATGCGCGAATAAGGATTTGCCTCCTGCGGATCGAAGAGCCCGAGCTTGAACCTGGTCCTCAGCAGATTCGAAAGCGCCCTGTCCAAGTCGGCGTCTGAAACAAGCCCTTCCTTGTACGCGACGAGCAGGAACTGCTCGTATACGCACCCGCAGTTCAGGTCGCATCCGTTTTTAATCGCGAGAGCGGCCGACTCCGCGCCGTTCGCCGTGACCTTGTGGTTCTCGTGGAAGTCCCTTATCGCCCAGCAGTCGGAGACCACATGGCCTTTGAAGCCCCATTTGCCCCTGAGTATGTCCATCAGCAGCGTCCTGCTGCCGCAGCAGGGCTCTCCGTTGGTGCGGTTGTATGCGCCCATCACCGACTCCACGCCCTCGTCGACGAGAGCCTTGAAGGCCGGAAGATACGTCTCGTTGAGATCCTTCTTCGAGACGACGGCGTCGAACGTATGCCTCAGCGCCTCCGGTCCGCTGTGGACGGCGTAGTGCTTTGCGCAGGCCGCCGTCTTCAGGCGGCTCGGATCCTTTCCCTGCAATCCTCTCACGAAGGCCTTGCCCATCTCGGCCGTAAGATGCGGATCCTCTCCGTATGTCTCCTGCCCCCGTCCCCAGCGCGGGTCGCGGAAGATGTTTATGTTCGGGGTCCAGAAAGTCAGGCCCCTGTAGATATCCCTCAAGCCCCTCTTCTGGCTCTCGTTGAATTTCGCCCTCGCCTCGTCGGAGATCGCGCTGGCGACCTTCTCCACGAGCTTGACGTCGAACGTGGCCGCGATCCCTATGGCCTGGGGAAACACTGTCGCGCGGCCCGCCCTGGCGACGCCGTGGAGGGCCTCGTTCCACCAGCAGTATTCTGGAATTCCAAGCCTTTCCACCGCGGGGCTCTTGTATGAGAGTTGAGTGATCTTCTCCTCCGCAGTCATTCTGCGGAGCAGATCCACGACCCTGTCCTCCATTGGCGCGTTCACGTCGAGATATAGCCTCGTTTCCATTGGACTTCCTTTGTTTTGGAATTGGATGAAAAAATCTGGGAATCCCGCATGATCCGATTGTTCGGTTAACCCGGCGCGTCCGCCGGACATATTTCTCAGGTCACCGCCGTTTTCCAGTAGATCCGATCCCGAGGCGCCTGTTCCAGAAGGCGATGGATTTCGCGACGGAAGCAGGGGAGGTCCCGCCCTCGCTGCATCTTCTCCTCACGCTCTCCTTCGCGCTGAATATCCTGGAGAAGTCGCTGGGAATGCGGGGCGCGATCTTCCTCGCCTCCGAAAGTGGCAGCTTGTCGAGAGGAAGGCCCTTCTTCTCGGAAAGCTTCACCAACGCCCCCACCATGTGGTGGGCATCCCTGAACGGAACTCCCAGCCGGACAAGCTCCTCGGCAAGATCAGTGGCCATCAGGCATGGATCGGACGCGGCCCCGGCCATTCTCTCCACGTTGCAGACCATGCTGGCCACCATTCCCGGAAGAACCGACAGAATTCCATCCACGGTCGCGAGGGAGTCCAGCAATGGCTCCTTGTCCTCCTGGAGATCGCGGTTGTATGCCAGCGGCAGGCCCTTGCATATGGTGAGGGTCGCAAGCAGATTTCCGTAGAGCCTCCCGCTCTTGCCCCTTGAAAGCTCCGCCACGTCGGGATTCCTCTTCTGCGGCATCAGGCTCGATCCGGTGCAGAACTCCTCGCCAAGGGCGATGTAGCCGAACTCCTGCGACATCCACAGCACGATGTCCTCGCAGAGACGCGAGACATGCATTCCGAAAATGGCGAGCGCCGAAAGAATCTCGCAGAGGAAGTCCCTGTCCGACACCGAATCCATGCTGTTGCGTGATACCTGCTCGAATCCCAATTCCTTCGCGGTGCGCGCGCGGTCTATCGGCAGAGTCGTGCCGGCGATCGCGCCGGAGCCGAGAGGGCAGACAGACATCCTCCTCAAGGCGTCGTCAAGCCTTCCCCTGTCCCTGTCGAACATCTCGCAATACGCGAGCATGTGGTGTGCGAAGAGGACCGGTTGCGCATGCTGGAGGTGGGTGAATCCGGGCATCACCGCGTTCCTGTATTGCGAGGCCTTTCCGACCAGAGCCATCTGCAGCGCCGCCATCCCCCCGATGATGTCTCCGCATCTTCTTCGCACATGCATCCTCGTGTCGAGGTTCACCTGGTCGTTCCTGCTGCGTGCGGTATGCAGCCGGGCCCCGTCTTCGCCGATCATGTCCGTGAGAGCCTTTTCGATGTTCATGTGGACGTCCTCGAGCTCCTCCCTGAAGACGAAGGCGCCGCCACGCATCCTCGCGAGTATCTTATCCAGCCCAGCCGATATCCTCTTCGCCGAAGACACCGGTATTATTCCCTTTTTGGCAAGCATCGCGGCGTGAGCCTTGCTTCCCTCGATATCCTCCTCGGACAGGGATTTGTCGAACGAGACGGACTGGGTGAACTTCCTGACGGCGTCGGACGCCGCGCGATCGAATCTTCCCTTCCAGAGAGACATTTTTTCCCCGCTATTGTTTTGTTGAATCCGAGAAGAACAGGTTCCTGTAGCGAACGAAGTAGGCAAGCCCCGAATAGATCGTTATGAAAATGATTACCGAAAGCGATGCGATCCATAGGAACTTCACGTCGGACTTGAACAGCAGACTGTCGCCCTTGTCCACCCAGCCCACCCATATGGCGCCACCCAGGACAAGAAAGACCATCTGCAGAATCGTCTTCAGCTTCCCGGCGCTGTCCGCCGGAACCACAAGCCCCTTCGATGCGGCGAGAAGGCGCAGCCCCGTAACGAGGAATTCCCGCGAGAGTATCACCACCGCTATCCAGCCGGAGAGGATATTGTTTTCGACAAGCACGATGAATGCGGTCGTCACGAATATCTTGTCCGCCACAGGATCCATAAGGCGGCCGAAATCCGTTATCATGTCGTATTTCCTCGCGATGTAGCCATCTATGAAGTCGGTGAAGCCTGCGAATATGGCCAGGGCGAAGCCGAAGACCTTCCATGGATGGACGAAGTCATCGCCGACCAGATCCCTGATCATGTCGTCCGTGTTTGATATGACGAGGAACATGAATATCATCACTATCCGCGCCACTGTGATCTTGTTCGGAAGATTCATGTCTTATCTTGTCTCTGTGAGAATTTGTCTGCCGCCGACCCGTATTATATATCGGCTGGCGGATTTTCCAAGAGCCGCGGAGGAAAACTGTGTTGTCCATGTGTCGAGTACTTTGCGCCGCATGCCACGGCGTAGCCCCGAGGCGAGACGCGCCTTGGGCGAAGACGGGTCCTCGGCGCAAAGATGTTTGCGCGGAGACCGCGCAAACTACTTTGGTTTCTCTCTTGGCGGCCGGGAATGACCGCCCTGTGACGGGGGTTTCCGATGGGGGAAATCTCCGTCGAGAGGGACTCCGTTCCAGAAAAGACTGACGCATTACGCTGCGTCGTCCGGTGTTCACCGTTTTCTATGGGAGCTCGGCGACGAGCGAATATGCCGACGCATTTTTGACCCTTGCCTCGAGCAGGGTTCCAGCAACAAGCCTTTTTTTGGTGGAAATCCTCACGTCGTTGTCTATCTCTGGGGCGTCGTGCATGGTTCTCGCCGTGTAGCGGGACCCTGGGATGCCCCCGTCCACGATGACGGGAAGCAGGGAGCCTATCAGCGACTTGTTTTTCTCCAGCGATATCCGCTTCTGGGTCCGGAGTATGGTCTCGCGGCGCTTTTCCGCGATTTCCGCAGGAACCCTGTCTCCAAGTTTCTCCGCCGCCGTCCCAGGTTCCGGCGAGTAGCTGAAGACGCCGAGTCTGTCGAATCGCGTCTCCTCGACGAATTGGAGGAGTTCTGCGAAATCCTCCTCGGTCTCGCCGGGGAAGCCGCAGATGAACGTCGTCCTTATCGCCGGCTTCCGTCTCAGCCCTCGCAGAGAGGCGACAAGATTTCTCGTCGCCGCCGCGTCCGCCCCCCGGTTCATCGCCCTCAGCACCCCGTCGGATATGTGCTGCAGGGGCAGGTCCACGTAGGGCAGAAGACGCCTGGCTTCGTCGAAGAGGGCGACAAGTTCGCCCGTGAAATGCCTGGGATGGCAATACATCAGCCTCAGCCAGAAATCCCCCGGCGAGTCAAGGCGGTCGAGGGTCTTCAGGAGGCCGACTATGTCGGGCCTTGGCTCGATGTCGGCGCCGTAGTTGGTCGAATCCTGGGCTATCAGTATTATCTCCCGGCAGCCGTTCCGGAGCAGAGACGACACCTCCGTGGCGATGTCGTCCGGCCTCCTGCTGCGGAAGCGGCCCCTGATGCCGGGAATCGAACAGTATGAGCAGCAATTGGAGCATCCGTCGGCTATCTTCACATAGGCGTAATGCCCCGGAGTGAGCTGGAGTCTCGGAGTGGAGCTGCTCGGAAGATAGCTTGGAGATTTCCCGATGTCCAGATCCGAAGATTCCCCGTCGAAGAGAGACCTTATCTTCGGGGCTATCGCTTCGACTTCGTCAATCCCCGTCCTAAGATCGACCTCTTCGAGAAGCTCGGCAGCTCCATGATGGCCTTTCAACTGGTTGAGACAGCCGCAGAGGAGCACCTTCCGTCCCCTTCTCCTGCGCCTCCACTCGAGCGCCCCCCTTATGTGCTCCTCCGTCTCCAGCCGTGCGGATTCGATGAAGGCGCAGCTGTTTATCAGCATGACATCCGCGGATTCGGGGTCGGAGCTTATCCCCATCCCGGCCTTGACGATGAAGCCGGCCATGATCTCGCTGTCCACGAGATTCTTGGGACAGCCGAGGCTGGTCATGTGGACGCAAATCGTTTTTTTTGGAGGCTTGCCAGACATTTCGCTTGAAAGTTGAAATCGGAGATGTATCTTACGTGCTTTTTGAATTTCCACTCTTTGCGCCCGTAGCTCAGCGGTAGAGCGGATGACTCTTAATCATTAGGTCGAAGGTTCAAATCCTTCCGGGCGCACCATTTCACGCCGGCTTCCTCCCCTCGTCGAGCACGCGCCGTATCTCCTCGGCGATCACGTTTATCCTGTGCGGCTTGGGGATGAATCCCTTCGCCCCCTGCTTGAGTATGTCGTCGACCTCCTGCTCCGACACGTATCCGCTCGAGAGCAGTATCTTCGCGTCCGGATCTATCGCCCTTATCTGGTAGAACGTGCTGTGGCCGCCCAGCTTGGGCATTATCATGTCCAGAATCACCAGGTCTATCTTCCTTGGATTCTCCTTGTATATCTCGACCGCGTCGAGACCGTTCTCCGCGAGGATGACAGTGTAGCCGAGCGTCTGGAGCGCCTCGATCATGAAATCCCATATCGCGTCCTGGTCGTCAACCAGAAGTATGGTCTCCGTCCCTCTGGGAAGCTCTTTCCTTGGCATATTGTATCTCCGTTGGCGGAATGATCCGGATTTCAATTGGCTCGGGGACTCGAACTGTCTTGGGAGAAGCTAACATCGGAAAGGTGGATTTCAAGCTCCCCATCGTCGAAAAAAAAACGCCCGGGGTTTCCCGGGCGTTTTCATTTACATACTGGAAAAAGCCTTATTCAGCGGCTTCTTTCTTCTCTTCCTTGGCCTTCTTCTCGCCCTTCGCAGGCTTTTCCTTGGCTTCCGACACCGTCAGCTTGCCGTCTTCGCCTTTCTCGCCCTTCACCATGACTTCCTTTCCTTCCATCGCGGCCAGTTCCTTGCCCTTCTCGTCGAGAACGACTGAAACGGATTCCTTCTTGCCGACGATCTTTATCTCGGTGATGTTGTCGCCGTCTTTCACAACTTCGACCTTTCCGATCACCGGGGCATTGCCCTTCTTCTTTGCGCCTTCTTCACCGGCCAGGACGATTCCGGACAGGACCGAAAGTCCCATCGCCACTACGAGGGCCGACACGATCAGTTTCTTCATTGCACTCTCCTTTTGTTGAGTTTTAGACAACTGACATTGGAATTAAAAACGAATAGGATATACAGTTTATTGCTTTTTTCAAAGACCGCAGGATGCCGGACGATGCAAAGCCCTGATAATGAAGCTAAAATGACTATATGGGAACACCTGGAGGATCTCAGGCGCGCCCTTTTGAAGATCATATTCTCGGTAGCGCTCTCCTCCATGCTGGCGCTTTGCTACTCCGGAGAGATCATAGCATTCCTTATCAAGCCGTCGCGCAGGGTGATGGACGAGACGGGAGTCCGCCTCAATCTCGTCGGCCCTTTCGACGCGTTCTGGATACAGTTCAAGACCGGACTGGTCGCCGGGGCCATACTGGCGTCCCCACTGGTGTTCTACTTCGCGTGGCAGTTCGTCGCCCCCGCATTGAGGGAGAGGGAAAAGACGCATGTTGTCCGCTTCGCAATGGTCGCGACCATCCTCTTCCTCTCAGGAGTTGCCGCCGCATATTTTTCGATACCCTTTCTGCTATCCCTCACTTCAAGCTTCACGATAGAGGGAACGGAGAACATCTGGCTCCTCAGCGACTTCATCAGCTTCTGCGCTCTCTGGATGCTGATATGCGGGACGATATGCCAGACGCCCCTGGTCATATTCGCCCTCGCGAAGGCGGGGCTCGTTGACGTGCGGACTCTCCGGAACGGAAGACCATATGCGATAGTCCTCATCTTCATTATCGCCGGGGTTTTCACTCCCCCCGAACCCGTCAGCCAGATCATGATGGCCGTCCCGCTCGTCTTCCTATACGAAATCTCAATACTTCTTGCGAAATTCGCGGAACCCAAAAAAGGAGACCCCGAAGATGATTAAGGCCGTGGCGTTCAACGGAAGCCCCCGCAAGGGAGGCAACACGGAAATCCTGCTCAGGAAAGTCCTGTCGGAGATAGAGAAGGAGGGAATAAGGACCGAGTTGATACAGGTCGGAGGAAAACCCCTGCGCGGATGCACCGCATGCATGAAATGCAGACAATCGAAGGAAACCCGCTGCGCGATAGGAACAGACGACCTCAACAGCTACATCGAAAAGGCCCTCGATGCCAAGATCATCATCATCGGATCGCCAACCTATTTCGCCGATGTGAGCTCCGAAACGAAGGCGCTGATAGACAGGCTCGGATTCGTCACCAGAGGAGCAGGGTCGCTGCTGAAGGACAAGATAGGCGCGGCGGTCGTCGCCGTCCGCAGGGCTGGCGCTGTCCACGCATTCGACACCATAAACCATTTCTTCCTGATAAGCGGAATGGTCGTCGCCGGCTCCACATATTGGAATCTGGGAGTCGGAAGGGAGAAGGGCGAAGTCGAGAACGATGCCGAGGGATTGGAGAACATGGCCGACCTAGGGCGCCGTCTTGCGAAACTCGCAAAGACGCTTTGACCGGCTTGAAAAACGGACGGGAAAACTGTATGTTAATCGTTTTGGGAATTCAAAGGGCGCGAAAATGACGATCACCGAAAAGATACTTGCGGAGGCGGCGAAAAGACGCCAGTGCTCGCCCGGGGACAACATATGGGTTTCCGCCGACATCCTGATGACCCACGACGTCTGCGGCCCGGGAACCATAGGGGTCTTCCAGCGGGAGTTCGGGGAGGACGCCAAGGTCTGGGACAGGGAGAAGGTCGTGATAATACCCGACCACTACATCTACACCGCCGACGAGAAATGCCACAGGAACGTTGACATTCTCCGCGCCTTCGTGAAGGACCAGAGGCTGCCCTATTTCTACGAACCTGGGACCAAGACATATTCGGGGGTCTGCCATCTCACGCTTCCGGAGAAGGGCCACTGCCGTCCGGGCGAAGTTCTCTTTGGGACGGACTCGCACACATGCACTCACGGTGCGTTCGGGGAATTCGCAACCGGAATAGGCAACACCGACGCGGGCTTCGTGATGGGCACAGGAAAGCTCCTGATCAAGGTTCCGGCCTCGATGAAATTCATCATCGAAGGGGAACTTCCGCGGTTTGTGACGGCGAAGGACATAATCCTCAGAATCATCGGCGACATCGGAGTCGACGGCGCGACATACTGCGCGATGGAGTTCACCGGATCGACGATCGAGGCTCTATCCGTAGAGGAGAGAATGACAATCTGCAACATGGCCATCGAGGCCGGTGCAAAGAACGGAATCATCGCGCCGGACGAAAAGACCCTCGCTTACGTCAGGGCTAGAACGAAGAAGGAATTCGAGGTCTTCAAGAGCGATCCGGACGCGAAATACCTCTCCGTCCGCAGATACGACGCCGCGAAATTCGCACCGGTTGTCGCCATGCCTTTCTCCCCCGACAACGTCAAGAGGACCTCCGAGGTGGAGGACAAGAGGATAGACCGCGTCTATATTGGAAGCTGCACCGGCGGAAAGATAAGCGACTTCGAAATGGCCGCATCGGTCCTCCTCGGCAGGAAGGTGTCTGTCCCGACCTTCCTGGTCCCGGCCACAGTCGAGGTGGAGAAGGCTCTTTCGGAAACACTGATCGAAGGCCGGAGCCTTCTGAAGATATTCAAGGATGCAGGATGCGAGAAACCCGCTCCGCCGTCATGTGCCGCCTGCCTCGGCGGCCCTGTGGACACCTACGGACGCTGCAACAACGACGAGACATGCGTGAGCACGACGAACAGGAACTTCCCTGGAAGAATGGGATCGAAGAACTCAAGGACCATTCTGGCTTCGCCATACACTGCTGCGGCTTCGGCCGTTAAAGGATGCATCGCTTCCGCCACGGATCTCTGATTATAGCATCCAAATTTCACGGTTGGAGGATTTTTCCCCAATGGAGGGAATTTTTCTCCATTTTTTTTCCGTAATGGTTCTTGTTTTTTTCCGTCCGGAAAGTATCTTGGGGGCAGTTTTTTGATGGTCGGAATTCATCGCGATGCCTGAATCATCAAACCGATGTCCCCGAAAGGGGGCGAGGGGTCTGTCTCCCTCCTGACAGGCCCCTTTTTTTTTCTGCTTTTGGAATCATTTTTCTCTTATGCAGTATAGGCTTTTGGATCCGCGGATGTAGAGATCATTTCCGGCGACGGCTGGGGAAGCTATGATTCCCTCGTCGAGCTTGTTGTAGGAGACCGCTTTGAATTCGGGGCCGAGCTTTATCACGGCGGTCATTCCCTCCTTGCTTGCCACGTAGAGATTTCCTCCTGCGGCCACCGGTGATGCGAACACTGTTTTCATGTCCTGCAACTTCTCGGCATAGAGCGCTTCGCCGGTTCCGGCTTTTGCGCAGGTCAGGAACCCAGTGTTGGTCTTGATGTAGTAAAGCAGTCCCCCGCTCAGCACCGGGGATGGGACATATGGTGCGTCCTTCTTGGACTCCCAGGCGAGCGCCGCAGGCTTCCCTGTCATGTCTCCTGAAGCTTCATCCAGTCTGATGGCCAATATCGCGTTTCCCCTGAATCCGCTCATGCAGAACACAAGATTTCCATCGGTCACCGGACATGGTATCACATTTTGAGTCATTCC
>CAZGJP010000019.1:10185-18547 GCA_964526605.1 uncultured Lentisphaera sp. | reverse complement strand
CATGGATATTCAGCGAGAGCCAACTGAATATCGGCGGTATGATGATGTGGTGGAGGTGGCGGGAGTCGAACCCGCGTCCTGAATACGCGTCGCAAGGACGTCTACATGCTTAGTCTGTCTTTTTCGTTTATCGTCCTCCGCACTGCCGACGACAGGCTTGCATCAGACTATGCCTTTTTCTTTCTCATCCGGAGCACTTCGGGCAATAGTCTCCGGACCAGGGCGCTATCCTCGTCTTCATCCCTTAGCGTCCGTCAGGGTGGAGACGTCGCCGAACTTAAGCGGCGAGTGCGATTTCTTCGTTCGCAGTTACTGTTTTCAACCGGTGTTTTACGAGGCCAACGGTCATCCTCGGCATGCAATCGGAGCTGAGCGTTTCCAATCGAAACCGTAACACCCCCAGATTGAGATTGTATCAAAAGGAACGCCTGCACTATACAACATTTAGGGAAAAAGTCAAGATCGAGTGTTCTGTGACACAAATGATTGGCTCCGGCTTGCCGCCCGCTTCGTGAATATTCGGTGAGCTATGTAGTTTGCCGAACGCATGCCCCGCTTCTCACTTCATCCGCGTGGCTTTTCGGAATTCGGATGGCGGCATTCCGGTCGAGATCCTGAACCTTCTGCTGAAGTGGAAGGGGTCGTAGAAGCCGAGTTCTCCTGCGATTTTCGCGACCGGGGCGTCGGTCGAACATAGTTTTTCCGATGCGATTGCGATTTTCGATCGCGTGATGTAGTCCTTGGGCGATATTCCGAAACGTCTTTTGAAGAGACGTCTGAAGTTGACCTCGCTCATTCCGCAGAATTCGGACATCTCCTTCACGCTCCACCATTTGCGCGGGAACTTCTTTATCTGCCCGATGAGCAGGTCGAAGTCCTGCCGCTTTTTATCCCCCTCTCCGATGGAACCCAGATGCAGATCGCATATGAATTTCTGAAGCGCGATGTTCGCCTGGAGCTGGCTTTCATCCCGGGGGTCGGCCGCGAGCTCGATTATCGGAAGCAGCGCCCTCTCCGAGCCAAACTTGAAAATTCCCCTCCTGAACACGCCGCTGCGGCAGAGCATGTCCGCCACAGGACCGTGGAAACAAAGAGAATCCTCCGTGTAGAAATCATCGTCGCCCCCGTAGAAATGCAGATGCCCGGGCGTGGTGCAGAGCATGGAGCCGGGGAGAACGGCATTCTCGCCGCGCTCCTTGTCCCAGTGGAAACCGCGCCCGTCGAACATGTGCGAGATGCAGTAGAACTCGAAATATCGCGGCGTCATCTTCGGCGCCGGCGGAGATTTGCCGCCCCTGATTGAAAGGCATATCCTCAGTCCATAGTTCCTGTGGAATGCGGTCTCTCCGGAGGCTATCCTGTGCACCGGCGGAGCCTGCTCGATTTTGTCATATCCTTTGATCGTTCTATACATGTGATATTTCTCCTTGTGATGTAAATTTAGCGGATGTAGAAGAAAAATCAAAGGAGTTTTACCAATGAAGAATGAAAAAATCAGGATTGGCGTGATCGGGACTGGCGGAAGAAGCAAGGATGTGGTGAGAAGACTGTTAAATACATGGAAGCAGATCGAGATATCTTCCGTGTTCGATCCTGACGGGAGCCGGGTGAAGGATTTTCTGGCCGCGACGAAAAGCGAGGGGGCGAAGGCCTGCGGACGCTTCGAGGACGTCGCCTGCGACAGGAACGCCTCGTGGATAATGGTCTTCTCTCCGAACTGCCACCACAGGGAGCACATCGTGGCGTCATTCGATGCTGGCAAGCATGTCTTTTCGGAGAAGCCGCTCGCCACGACGATAGAGGACTGCAAGCAGATATACGACGCGCACAAGAGGAGCGATCTGATATTCGCGACCGGCTTTGTGCTGCGCTATGCGCCGATATACCGCAAGGCGAAGGAGATACTCGAGTCGGGAAGGCTTGGCAGGATCATAAGCCTGGCGGCGAGCGAGAACATCGCCCCCGACCACGGCGCATACATCATGAAGAACTGGCGCAGGCTTGCGAAATTCGCAGGCCCGCACATCCTGGAGAAGTGCTGCCACGACCTCGATCTGCTGAACTGGTTCACCGAATCCATTCCGTCGAAGGTGTCGTCCTTCGGCGGTCTGGACCTTTTCAAGGCGGAGAACGCGGGTCTTCCGGACAAGTTCGGAGAGGCCGGAAGGAAGGCCTTCGTCGGGTGGCACGATCCGGCGGGGGAGAAATGCCCGTTCAAGTCGGACAAGGACATAATAGACCACCAGATAGTGGCGATGCTCTACCGCAGCGGGGTGAGCGGCGGCTTCCACGCGACGCTGTCGAACGCGATTCCAGAGCGCAGGATATACTTTTCATGCTCGGAGGGGACCATGATCACGGAACTCTACTCGCAGACGCTGAAGTTCGCGAGGATCGGAGAGAAGGAGGAGGAGCTATCCTTCAAGGGCGACCTCCATGGCGGGGGAGACACGGTTTTGGCGAAGGAGCTCGGCGAGGCGATGATTCAAACGAAACAGCCTCCGTCGGGTGGAGAGGAGGGCTTGCGCAGCTCCGTGGTCGCCCTCGCGATGGACGATGCCCGCATCAAGGGCGCCGTCGTCGACCTCGAACCGATATGGAAAAGGCTAGGACAGGATTGAGGGAATGAGTCGATTCAATTGCTGCGAAGCGCCACTATTCTCCTCCTCCGAGGATGTTCCATGGGGGGATATGGTTCAGATCGATCAGCTGTTCCGTAATTTTGCAACCAACTCCGGATAACTTATGATCCTATCATCAAAAATCGAGACGGACAAAGTTTTCCCCTTTTGCCGATGCCAAAAGCGTCTTTGTATGAGACTAAATTTTGCTACCTATAAACGCAAAATTCAGGTTGGGATCATGCTGGAGTGATCCGGGTCATCTGGCGAAGACTTTCCTGAGGAGATCGCTTGTGCGGGCGGCTGGATTCCAGCGGATTTCAGCCTCCTCAGATGCAATGACGGAGAAGAGGCCGTCGAGGGTCTTGTCGGCGATGTAGTTGTCGAGGTCGAACTTGGGCTTGGATGTCAGCGGAATGGCATTGTATCTGTCCATGAGGCCATTGTAAGCCTGGACCAGGCCCACCTTGTTCATGTTTTCGCGGACTAGCGGCATGAAGAGCTTTTTTAGTTCTTCACCTGTGCTTCTGCGGAAATATTCAGTGGCCGCGTTTTCAGGTCCGTCAAGTATCTTCCTCGCGTCATCGAACGTCATCTCCCGGATGGCTTTCATGAAGACCGGCGTCGCAGATGCGCTGGCCGATTCGGCCGCGCCGTTCATCTTGTCCTCGAATGAGTCCACCATCGTGCCGAGGCCGACCTTCCGGAGGGTGTCTGTCGCCGATTTGATTTCGGAGGGAACTGCGATCCGAAGGGCCTTGTCGGCGTTGAATCCGCCGAGTTTGGAGAGCCGGTTCACTGAATTCTCCGTTCCCACTGACAATGCCTCCTTCAGGCCTCCGATCAGCATTTGGGTTGAAATGCCTCCTTCCTCCCCGATATTCCGGTTGATGTCCTGGATTACATTGCATGAAGTGAGGATTGCGAATATCGCAAGGACGGCAATATGCCTGAGGAAGCCGTGCAGGGAGCTGCCGTCGTGAAAGTCAATAAACATTTACTTAGCGCCTTCCCTTCAGCTTGCCCTTCTTGAGGAATCCGTCGTAGTTGCGCATGAGGAGGTGTGATTCCATCTGGCTGAGTGTGTCGAGCATTACGCCGACGATGATGAGGAGGCTTGTCCCGCCGAAGAAGGATGCGACCATATACGGGATTCCGAGTCCCTTGTAGAGGAATGTCGGGAACAGGGCCAGGAATGTGAGGAATATCGCTCCTGCGAATGTGATCCTGGTCATGGTCTGGTCGAGGAATTCGGCTGTGGGCTTGCCCGGGCGTATTCCCGGGATGAAGGCGCCTTCCTTCTTGAGGTTCTCCGCGACCTGCAGCGGATTGAACATGTTTGCGACCCAGAAGTATGACATGACGAGAATGAGGATTCCGTAGACGATCATGTAGACAGGGTGGCCATGGCTGAAATAGGGGATGAGATTTCTCACGAAGTCGAGAGGGATGTATGAAAGAATCATCTGGGGGAACATGAGAATGGCGCTGGCGAAGATTATGGGCATGACGCCGGAGAAGTTTATCTTGAGCGGTATGTATGTCGAGCCGCCGGCCATCTTGTTGAATCCGACTATCCTCTTGGCCATCTGGATGGGCACCTTCCTCTGTCCCTGAGTGAGGATGATCGTGGCACCGGTCACGACGACGAAGATTAGGACTAGCAGGAAGACGTGGACGGGTTTGAAGGGGATGCCGGAGCTCATCCCGCCACTGACGGCCATGTCGTAGAGGCCGTAGAATGCCGATGGCATTCTTGCGACGATGTTCACGGTGATGATGAGGGAGGCGCCGTTGCCTATGCCGTATTTTGTTATCTGCTCTCCGAGCCACATGATGAACATGGTTCCGGCGGTGAGCATTATCACGGTCATGGGGACGAAGATGTACTTGTTCTGTATTATCACCAACGGTTGCGCGGCGTGCTGCATTCCGAGGCGGGAGGGGTCAATCATCGCGATGGCCGCCATCGCGCCCTGCACTATGCATATTATGACGGTCAGGTATCTGGTGTATTGGGTTATCTTCTGCCTTCCGGACTCGCCCTCGCGGGCCATCTTCTCGAGGGAGGGGATGACCGGCATGAGGAGCTGCATGATGATGGATGCCGAGATGTAGGGCATGATGCCGAGGGTTGCCACGGCGAAGTTCTCCAGCGCACCGCCGGTGAAGAGGTCGAACATGCCGAGGAAGCCTCCCGCGGCGGAATCGGATCCCTTCAGTTCCTTGAAATACTGCGTCAGCGCCTTGGGGTCAATTCCCGGGCACGGAATCGCGGCGGCTATCCGCGTGAGGGCGACTATCCCCAGCGCTATGAGTATGCGCTGGCGGAGATCCTTTATTTTGAAGCTGTTGGCGAAGGCTGAAAACATCTTTCGCTAGTTTCCTGTTTGTTGGAGGCTTCGGAAAAGGACAGGAGTCTTGCCTTACTTGTCCGTTTTCTCCACTTTCTTCTCGACTGGCGGGCGGGTGAGTTCGCATTTGCCGCCGGCCGCCTCGATCTTGGATCTGGCGGATGCGGAGAATGCGTCGGCCTTGACATTGACGGCCTTGTCTATGGCTCCATCGCCGAGTATCTTCAAGCCTTCGAGCTTGTCTCCTATGAGTCCCTTCTCGTGGAGTATCTTCTCGTCCACGCTGTCGCCTGCGGAGAACTTCTTCGAGATGGTTTCGACGTTTATGACATTGAAGACCTTCCTGTCGAGACTCTTGAATCCTCTTTTCGGGAGTCTTCTGAAGAAAGTGTTCTGTCCGCCCTCGAAGTGGAGCCTTATCCTGGCGCCGGAGCGGGCCTTGTCGCCCTTGTGTCCCTTTCCGGAGGTTCCGCCGTGGCCGGAGCCGTCGCCTCTGCCGAGCAGCTTAGGCTTTTTCTTCGATCCCGGCGTTCTTTTCAAGCTGTTGAGTTTCATCTGTATTCTCTTCCGTCCTGTGTTTTTTTACCTTGCCCCTTTTCGAGAGGATGTCGTCTTCGCTTTCGAGTTGCGATACGGCGGCCATGGCCGCCTTGACCACGTTTATCTGGTTGCTGGATCCCATTGACTTGGCCAGAACGTCCTTTATCCCGGCGAGTTCCAGGACCGCCCTGACTCCTCCGCCGGCTATGATGCCAGTCCCTGGGGCGGCAGGCTTGATCATGACCCTTCCGGCCCTGAACTTGGCCTCCACCGGATATGGTATCGTCGTGTTCTTCATCGGAATCCTGACCATGTTCTTGCGGGCAATGTCTCCACCCTTCTTGATGGCGTCGGCGACTTCGTTCGCCTTTCCAAGGCCCATTCCGACCCTTCCGTTCCTGTCGCCTGCGACTACGAGGGCGCTGAAGCTGAAGTTCCTGCCCCCCTTGACGACCTTGGAGCAACGGTTGACGCTGATTACTCGTTCATCTGATCCGGCGAATGTATTTTCGGCTTTGCTCATAAACCTCCGTTAGAATTTGAGTCCCGCCTCGCGCGCGGCGTCGGCGAAGGCTTTTATCTTGCCATGGTATCTGAATCCGCCCTTGTCGAAGACCACGGAGTTTATTCCTGCGGCGACCGCCTTCTCTCCGGCGAGTTTTCCGAGCTTCTTCGCTCCTTCCACGTTCGCCTTGACCCCTGGGACGGGGTTTTTCTTGCCTGCGGAGCTGACCGCGACGAGGGTTTTGCCCGCGTCGTCGTCTATGATCTGGGAGTAGATGTGTTTCGCGCTGGTGAACACCGCGAGTCTCGGGCGCGAGGCCGTCCCGTTTATCTTATTCCTTTATCTCAGGTGGCGTCTATGCCTGCGTTCCTTCTTTGTGTCGTATTTCATCATGTTCACTTACCTACCGTTTTGCCTTCCTTCATGGTGATGCGCTCGCCGACGTACCTGACGCCCTTGCCCTTGTAGGGTTCGGGCTTCTTGAACTTCCTTATCGTCGCGGCGACCTCTCCGACGAGCTGCTTGTCGAATCCGTCTATTGACAGCTTGGTGCCCTCGACCACATTTATCTTGATGCCTGCCGGCACGTTGTAGACTATCGGATGCGAGTAGCCGAGGTTGAGGGTGAGCTTGGTTCCGGCGAGCTGGGCCTTGTATCCGACTCCGACTATCTCGAGGTCCTTCCTGAATCCCTTGAGGACGCCGTCCACCATTCCCTGGATGAGGCTTCTGGCCAGTCCATGCATCATTCTCGCCTGGCGGGAGTCGTCCGCTCTCTCCACCTGCACCGAGTTTCCCTCTATCTTCACGCTGGTCATCGGGGGCAGCGCCTTCTGGTTCTTGCCCTTCGGCCCCTCGACCGCGACCACACCGCCATTGAGCGAGACCTTCACTCCCTGGGGTATTTCAATCTTCTTCTTGCCTATTCTTGACATGTTCGTCCCGCCTTTTTACCAGATATGGCAGAGGATTTCTCCGCCTAGCTTTTTCTTTTTCGCCACGCTTCCAGCCATTACGCCCTCGGATGTCGAGAGCACGGCAGTGCCGAGCCCGTTCCTCACGTTGGGAATCTCGTCGCTCTTGCAGTATATCCTGCACGACGGGCTGCTTATGCGTCTGAGGCCCTCGATCACGGATGTCCCCTCGTGGTATTTCAAGCTTATGACCAGCTTCTTTCCAGGCGAGGCCTGCTCCTCCTGGAAATCCCCGATGTATCCTTCCTTCTTCATGACCTGCGCGATGGCGACCTTCATCTTCGAGGAGGGCATCGCGACTTTCGGCAGGGCTGCGTCGGCCGCGTTCCTGATTCTTGTAAGCATATCGCTTATCGGATCCTGCATGCTCATTGGTATTCTCCTCTCACCAGCTGGCCTTTGTCACTCCGGGAATCTTTCCGCCCAGAGCCAGTTCCCTGAAGCAGATTCTGCAGAGCTTGTATTTCCTGATGAACGCCCTCGCCCTGCCGCAGTTCTCGCAACGGTTGTATTTGCGGACCTTGAACTTGGGCTCGCGCCTGTTCTTGTTTATGAGACTTTTCTTCGCCATCTATTATTCCCTCCGGAAATGTCAGGTCGCGAACGGCATCTGGAGCATCTGCAGAAGGTCGAAAGCCTCGTCGTTGCTCTTCGCCGTGGTGACTATTGTTATGTTCAGGCCGAAATGCCTCTTCACCTTGTCCAAGTCCACTTCCGGGAAGACGGTTATGTCCTGTATCCCGAAATTGTAGTTCCCGCGTCCGTCGAAGCCCTTCCTTGACACGCCCCTGAAGTCGCGAACCCTAGGAAGCGTGTTGTGCACGAGGCGGTCGTAGAAGTCGAACATCCTTTTGCCCCTAAGGGTGACCATCATGCCGACAGGCATGTCCTTGCGCAGCTTGAAGTTCGATATGTTCTTCTTGGATTTGCAGATCAGCGGGAGCTGTCCGGTCAGCGCCGTCAGATGCTCCTTCGCCTCGGGCATGGCGTCCTTGTCCATCTTGGTGCCTATGCCCATGCTGACCACTATCTTGGACAGGCGCGGGACCTCCAAGTCGTTCTTGTAGCCCCTCTTCTGCTTGAGAGCCGGCCTCACCGTCTCCCTGTATGTCTTTAAAACGTCGGGCATGGAATAAAATCCTCTATTTTGCTTTCTGTTCCTCTTCGAGGAGCTTCAAGTTCGATATATGGGTCGAGACCTTGCGCTCCACCATCCCGCCCTTGGGATTCTTCTGGCTCTTCTACACGTACTTCCGGCAAATGCCGTAATGATTTACGGGGTATAACCCGTAAAAAACTGGACCCCCGCGAAAAAAATTAAAATAATTCCCAAAAATTAAATTGTTTCTTGAACCCACATCTTCCCAG
>CAZGJP010000019.1:0-10175 GCA_964526605.1 uncultured Lentisphaera sp. | reverse complement strand
TTTTCCGGGGAGAGACCGGTCATCTCGAGGACCGCGCGGCTCTTCTTCTTCAGAATGGCCAGAACCTTGCCCTTCTCGCCTTTGAACTCGCCGGACAGTATGAAGACGTTGTCGTCCTTCTTTATGGCTCTGCTCATTTTCAGATGACCTCCGGTGCCAGAGAAATGATCTTCGTGAACTTCTTCTCCCTCAGCTCCCTGGCGACTGGCCCGAATATGCGGGTCCCGCGCGGGTTGTTCTGGAGATCTATTATCACAGCGGCATTGCGGTCGAAGCGAAGATAGGAGCCGTCGTCGCGCCTTATCGGAGCGCTGGTCCTGACTATGACGGCCTTGACCACCTCGCCCTTCTTCACCGCGCCGGTGGGAATGGCCTCCTTCACGGAGGCTGTGACTATGTCCCCGATGTGCGCGTAGCGCTTGTGCTGGCCAAGAACTGTTATCACGCCCAGCCTCTTCGCCCCGGAATTGTCGGCCACATCCAGATTGGTCTGCATCTGTATCATATTGAGACCTCCCCCGCTGGGATAAGCTTGCCGCCGTGGGATACGATCTCGACGAGGCGCCATCTCTTGGTCTTGCTCATGGGCCTGGTCTCCTCTATGATCACGACATCGCCCTCCTTCGCCTCGCGCTTCTCGTCGTGGGCGGCGAACTTCCTCCTGATCTTGATGGTCTTCTTGAAGAGAGGATGGGGCTTGCGCCTGACTGTCTCGACGATTATCGTCTTGTCCTGCTTGGCGCTGACCACGGTTCCGCGCCTCTGCTTCCGCGCTCCGCGTGCCTTTTCTGCCGTTTCACTCATTTTGAAATCCGTGTGTTTCTGTTTCTATTTTTTTGATTCCTGGGCCTTCCTGGCCGCCGTATTGAGCTGCCTCTTGCGCTGCTCGGTCTTTATCCTGGCGGCATCCTTTCTTATCGCCGTGATCCTGGCGCTGTTCTTGAGCTGCCCAGTCCTGCCTTGTATCTTCAGGTTGAGCCTCTCCTTCTCGAGCGTCTCGAGAAGATGCTCTATCTCCGGATCGGTCATCTGCACTATCTCGCTGTTCTTCATGTGTTCACCTCGATGCGACGCGCGCTATGAACTTGCATCTTATCGGAAGCTTGCTCGCGGCGAGCGCAAGCGCCTCCTTGGCGACAAGCTCGGTACATCCGCTCAGCTCGAACAGCACCCGGCCCGGCTTCACCGTGGCGACCCATCCTTCCGTGGGTCCCTTCCCCTTTCCCATCCTGGTCTCCAGTGGCTTCTTCGTTATCGGTTTGTCGGGGAACATCCTTATCCACAGCTTCCCCTTCCTCTTCAGATGGCGGTTTATCGCCACCCTCGAGGCCTCTATCTGATTGTTCGTCACCCAAGCCCTGTCCAGTGCCTGGAGGCCGAACTCCCCGAAGTCAAGCTTGTTGCACTTCCTCGCCAGACCGTTCCTGTCACCGCGCTGGACCTTGCGGTACTTTACCCTTTTTGGCATCAGAGGCATTTAACATCTCCTCAACAGATTTTTTCAGACACACCCAGACCTTCACGCCTATCTTGCCGGCCGTCGTGTTCGCCTCGGCGAAACCGTAGTCTATGTTCGCCTTCAACGTGTGCAGCGGCACGCGGCCCTCCATGTATTGCTCCGTCCGGGCCAACTCCGCTCCACCAAGCCTCCCGGCACACCTGATCCTGACCCCGTCCGCGCCATGGTCCAGAGCGGTCGATATGATCTTCTTCATCGCCCGTCTGAAGCCTATCCTGCGCTCGAGCTGATACGCGACCGACTCGGCCATGAGCTGCGCATTGACATCCGGCTCAGCGACCTCCTTCACATCCACGACTATGTCCTTGCTGGAGGCCAGCTTGGCGACGGACTCCCTCATCTTCTCTATGTCTCCTCCCTTGTGCCCGACAAGCAGTCCCGGACGGGCGGAGTAGATCGTTATCCTTATGCGGTTGGCGGATCGCTCTATGAGGATCTTCGCGATCGCCGCGCCTCCGTGGCTCTTCTTGATGGAATTCCTGATACGGACGTCCTCGTTGAGCCAGGAGCCGAAATTCCTCTTGTGGGTGAACCACTTCGAATCCCAGTTCTTGTTGACGGCCACCCTGAAGCCAAGCGGATTGACTTTCTGTCCCACTGTTCACACCTCGTTATAGTTTTTCATCCGTGAGAACCACCGTGAGATGGCTGGTCCTCTTCCTGATCCTGCCTGCCGACCCTCTCGCCTTCGGCCTGAACCTCTTGAACATCGGCCCGGGCGTCACAATCGCGGTCTTCACCACGAGCTTGTCGCGCTTGACATCCAGATTGTTCTCCGCATTGGCGAGCGCGGACTTCAATGTCTTGAGAAGTATCCCGGCCGACTTGCTCGGGTCCAGAGACATCATCCCGATCGCCTCCGCAGCCGACTTGCCCCTGAGCAGCTTCGCCACCTGCGTAGCCTTCGTCGACGATATCCTCGCGTATTTCGTAATGGCATGTATTTCCATATCACCAATCCTGAATTTGTATGTTCGATCGGGCTATTCGCCCTTGCCAGGAACGAAAACCGTCCCCGGCGTGACCTTCCCCAGACTCCCTTCGACTATCATCGCCGACGATGCGAATGGCCTCACGGCTATTATCCTCACAACCTGGCCCCCTCCATCCCTCGCATGCAGGATGAGACCGCAGAAGGCCCCGTCCGAACTGCCAGCCGAGAGCACCAGCGTCCCGCTCCTGTCGTCGACGTCGAGAACCGAGCAAGTCTCCAGATTCGGCCTCTCCACGGCTCCGGCCATCAGCTTGGCAAGCTTGCCCGACGCCTCCTTCAGCTCGTCCAGAGCCAGCTTCAACTTCGCCTTGGACAGCCCGGCATCCTCGGCCACCGGGTCGGCAGCCATGAGCTTGTCCATCTCTAGCGACAGCATTGCAACCTTCGAGGAGAAGGCATCGACAGCATCCTTCAGCAGGAGCATGTCCTTCAGCATCTGCAGCTCCCTGTCCGACACCGACTTCTCGCCCGGGTCCGCGACGGCGCGGACTACGCCGAGCTCGAACTTCAGCCTCTCGTCCTCCAGCATCCTGTTCTTCAAAAGAACTTCAGACAGCTCCTTGCGGAGCATGCTGTTCTCCTTCCTCAGGGCGGACAACTCGGCCTCCACGCCTCCAGTCCGCGAATCCACGTCTCCGGATTTTTCCTCTCCGGGAGATGAAAAGGAGAAATGTAAAATAAACAGGGCGTATAAGATATATCGAGGTCTCATCCTTGTCCAATCAAAAAAAAATATTTTTTCAATTTTTTTCAGACCGATGCACCGCCACCCCCTCCGCCAGACGCGTCTCCGAGATACCTTGCAGCCATCTTCTGCAGAGCGGAAAACTGCTTCTCGCTCAAGGCTCCCCTCTGCGAAAACTGCCTCGACAGCGAGAGGAAGAAAGTTTTGTCGCTCCTGCGGCCCTTGCCCTCGCGCCAGTCCTCCACCTTCTTGAGCCCGGCAAGCAGCTCGGATATCCTGGCGTTCTCCTTCTCCCCGGTCATCTTCCTCTCCACGGCGGCCTGGCCGCCGTCCCTCTCGGGGATCGCGATCAGAGTCTGGATCTCGGCGAAGGAGGCCAGCTTGTCCTTGTGCTTCGAGGCTATCCTGCCGAGAACCGCCGCCTGCTTGTCCGAGAGCGGAATTCCACGCGACAGCCGCTTGGAGAACGAATTGAGGAAGCTGGAGTCGTCGTATCTTCCCTTTCCCCCGCCGGCCTCCGCCCCGTCCTTGCCCTCCTCCTTCGCGATTTTCGCAAGCTCCTCGACCACCGCCGCGAGCTTCGCGCTCCGCTCCACGTTCTCCGGGCTCATCCTTTCCTTCATCTCCGACTCGCTCCTGCTCAGCATCTCCGATATTCCAAGCCTCGACGCGAGGGAGTCGAAATCCGCTATCTGATCCTTGTATTTCGCCGCCATCGAGACCAGCGCCTTCCACTGCCTCTCCGATATAGCTCCGTTGGCCTCGAACTGCTCCTTCACCGAATCGAAGAACTTCCTGTCGTCGTATCTCCTCCTTCCAGCCTTCTCCGCAGGATTCCACTTAGCGACCGTGGCAAGAGCCGCGATCAGCGGACGGGCCTTATCGTCGGAAGGCGCCCCCTCCATCTTCGCGCTCTTCAGCCACACGCTGAACTGCGCGTAGAACTCCGAAAGCATCTTCTTCCAGTCCAGATCCCCCTCCTCGATCTTGTCCAGCTCCGCCTCCATCTCCGCAGTGAACCCCACCTGGAAAAGATCCGAAACGGTCCTCACAAGAGTGTCGTTCACCTTGAAGCCAAGCTCCGTCGGCACCAGCCTGCCCTTCGCGCGCTCGACGTACTTGCGCCCAAGAATGGTCCCCAGTATCGTCGCGTAGGTCGAGGGCCTCCCTATGCCGTTGACCTCGAGCTCCTTGATCAGAGTTGCCTCCGAAAACCTCGCCGGCGGCTCCGTGAACTTCTGCTCCTTGTCGAGCTTCCTCAGAACCGCGTCCGCACCCTCCTTCAGCAAAAGCAGCGCCTTCGAGTCCGCGGCATCCACAGGCTCCGCATCGTCCTCCTCCGCAGCCTTCGCCTCGTAGACCTTAAGATATCCCTGGAAGACAAGCGCCGTCCCGACCGTCCGGAAATCGTAGCTGCGCCCGTCCGCCCCGCCAACAAGCGTCGAAACCGTGGTAACATCGTATTCCGCAGGCCTGCTCTGGCTCGCCACGAAGCGCTTCCAGATGAAAGTGTAGAGCTTCAACTGCTCCGGAGACAGAAACTCCCTCATCGCATCGGGGGTGCGGAAGACATCCGTCGGCCTTATCGCCTCGTGCGCCTCCTGCGCACCCTTGCCGCTCTTGAAGAAATTAGGCTTCTCGGGCAGGAAGTCCGTCCCGAACTTGTCCCCGATGAAACTGCGGCAGGCGGCCAGCGCCTCCTTCGACACGGAGAACGAGTCGGTCCTCATGTAGGTGATCAGCCCCGTCTGCCCCTCGCCGCCTATCTCTATGCCTTCGTAGAGCTGCTGGGCCACCCTCATCGCGTGCGCGGCGGACATGCGCAGATATTGCACCGCGGCCTGCTGCAGGGTGCTGGTGATGAAGGGTGGTGGAGCGTATTTTAATTTCCTCTTCGTGCTTATCTCACCTATCCTGCATGACTTGCTCTTCTCTATCGCGTCGGCCATCCTGGCCGCATCATCGGCGGAAATGTTCTCCGCCTTCGCCCCGTCGACGGCGGCAAGCTTGCCTGCGTATTCAAGCGGCGCTCCGCCCTGCGCGAATCTCCCGGTCAGTATCCAGTATTCCCTCGGCACGAAGGCCAGTATCTCGCGCTCCCTCTCGCAAATTATCCTCAACGCCACCGACTGCACCCTGCCGGCGCTAAGCCCCTTGCTTATCTTCGACCAGAGCATCTCGCTTATCTTGAATCCGACTATCCGGTCCAGTATCCTCCTCGCCTGCTGCGAGTTCACCAGATTCATGTTGATGTCGCCCGGATGCCTGAAAGCCTCCGACACCGCAGACCTGGTTATCTCGTGGAAGACAACCCTGCGGAAATCGCACTTCACGGAATCCTTCAGGATCTCCCTTATGTGCCAGGCTATCGCCTCGCCCTCGCGGTCGGGGTCGGGCGCCAGATAGACCACCTTCGACCCCTTGCAGAAGTTCTTCAGGCTCGACACGACAGACCTCTTGCTCACCTGGTAGTTCGGCTCAAAGCCGCCCGAGATGTTCACCCCGAGGCTGTTCTCGGGAAGGTCCCTCACGTGCCCCATGGACGCCGTCACCGCATAGTCCTGCCCGAGTATCCTAGATATCGTCCGCGCCTTCGTAGGCGACTCCACTATCACAAGATTCTTCGATGCGCTCATTTCGCCTCTTCAGTTTGTTTTTTCACCTTCCCGAAAACCAGGCTTTTCTTGGGGGAGAATATCTCCGCGTCGTCCTTGTTCTCCAAAAGAAACTTCTTCAGCTCCGCAGTCCCGGCAGTGAGAAGAATCTCGCCACCGCCGTTCCCGCTCCCGCGCTTCACATGCTCCAGCTTCAGACGCCCGTCCTCCAGCCTTTCCTTCACCGCCTCGCAATCCGCGGGCGTTATAATAAGCTCGTCCCCGGAAATTGCGAATTTCGCCGCGATGTGCACCGGAACCACGCTGGACAACCAGTAGATGTTGGCCGCACGCTGATCCTCTCCGAGCTCTCCAGCCGTCAGATCGGCGAAAACACTGTCCCCTATCTTGAAGAAACTAGCCTTCAGCTCCGACTTCACATTGTTCTCGTCGAAACAGAGCATCTCCCCCGACGATATCTCCCAGTCCCCTATCTTCTTGCCCGACTTGTCCTCGTCGTAGACCTTCATCAGCCGCCACTTCCCGTGCAGCTCCGGAACTTCGATCTCGTCCACCTCCGCGCAGAAAGGATGGAAGGACTGCACCGCACAGCCAGCCGCGAAAATCGCAAGTGCAACGAAAGCCGCATAAAACGATCTTGTTCTCATAGTTACCTCCATTATACTTTAGCCATTTAGTGAACGCTGAACGTGTCAACGGTAAACGTACAAACGAGATCGCTGTGTGTACCGTTATCCTTTAGCCTTTCCCCTGCATCCCGTTGCATGGCGGGCTAAAGTCCCGCCCTACTTCTCCGTTTCTCCCTTTCTCCGATTCACCGTCTTTCCGTTTCTGTCTTTCCCCGTTTCGAATTTCAAGTATCGAGTATTCGAATTTATCTTCCCTGCACCCTGCCCGCCGGCTCTTTCAGTGGGCGGGTAAACATCCTGTATCCTGTATCTTGCATCCTGTATCCTGTATCCTGCATCCTGTATCCTGCTCCTGTATCTTGCATCCCGCATCCTGCACCCTGCCCGCCGGCACTGCGTGAGCTTGCTCGCCCCACCTTCGGTGCTGGCGAGGCGGGTAAACACCCTGCGCCCCTACCTCCTCGCCGAAAAAATCTTCCCCGGATTCTGGACTATGATTTTTTTCATTTCCATCTTCATTAGCAGGGCGAGGAGCCTCCCCGCCGGAATGCCGCTCCCTATCGCAAGACTGTCTGCGCTCCTCTCACCTTCCTCCAAAAGGGCCAGTATCTTTGCCTCGTCTTCGTCAAGTTTCAAATCCTCCTTCGATTTTTCCACCCCGCCGCGCTCCTGAGCGGACGACCGCTCCTCCTTCTTGACCACCCCGGGGAGAAACTCGAAATCGTCAAGGACGTCGTCAAAGCTCTCGACCAGCTTAGCCCCGTCCTTTATCAGCCTGTTGCATCCGCGCGCCTGCGGATTGTCGGCCTCGCCGGGAACGGCGAAGACGGCGCGTCCCTGCTCCAGCGCGAATTTCGCGGTGATCAAAGCTCCACTCGTAGTCCCAGCCTCTATCACAATCGTCCCGAGACTCAATCCCGAAATCACCCTGTTCCGCATCGGAAACGAACGCTTGTTAGGAGGGAATTCCATGGGGAATTCGCTTATCAACGCGCCGTTCGACTCGACTATCCTCCGCGCCAGTGGAATATGATCCTGGGGGAATATCCTGGCAAGCCCCCCTCCAAGCGCGGCAACCGTCAAACCCTTCGCATTCATCGCCGCCTCGTGGGCAACCGCGTCCGTCCCGAATGCCAGCCCCGATACGACAGTCCAACCGGCATAGGCCGCGGAAGAGGAGAGATAGTCCGACATCCTCCTGCCGTAGTTCGTTATCCTCCGCGATCCGACGATTCCAATCAGATTGCCGTTCAATGCGTCCGCATTGCCTCTCACGTAGAGGCAGAGCGGCGCGTCGGGAAGTTCCGCCAGCCGCGACGGATATCCAGTATCCCCCCTGGTGATTATGCTCACGCCTGCCTTGTCCACCAGCTTCAGCTCGGCGTCAAGGTCTGTCTGCGTCCTCCACTTCGATATCTCCTCCGCAAGCGTAGGCCCTATGCCGTCGACGGATGATATCTCGTTCCTCTTTGCGGAAAGCACCGCCGAGGGGCTCCCGAACTTCTCGCATAGACGCGACAGCCTTATCGGGCCGACACCCGAAATCATGTTGAGTATTATGTATGCCTCGCGGTCCGTCATGGTGAGCAATACGCCTTTATCGCGGAAAGAACCCTTCCTGCGTCGGGCGAATCGAGAAGCTCGACCCTGCCGATGGCCCGGGGAACCACTATCCTGAGCCGGCCTGCGCGAGCCTTCTTGTCGCTGAACATCGCGGAATATATCTTCTCCGCTGACGCCTTCACCGACTTCGGCAGCCCGGCGGTGTCCAGAAGACCGTTCTGCCTGGACTCCTCATCCGGGTCCAACATTCCGGATGCGACCGCGAATTTCGCAGCCATGCGCATTCCGACCGCCACCGCCTCTCCGTGGGAAAGCCTGCCGAATCCGGAGACCTTTTCGACGGCATGTCCGAAGGTGTGCCCGTAGTTCAGGATCGCGCGAAGTCCGCCCTCCTTCTCATCCTTCTCCACCACGTCCGCCTTCAACTGGCAGCAGCGAGCTATTATTTTTTCGTATACGGGAAGATCGCATGCGAGCAGGGATTTCATATCCTTCTCTAGCGAGGAGAAGAGCCGCGGATCGAGGATGACCCCGTATTTGATTATCTCCGCCAGTCCGCACCTGATCTCTCGCGCCGGCAATGTCCTTATGAACGATGTGTCTGCGAAGACCGCGGCAGGCTGCCAGAACGTCCCGACAAGATTCTTGCCCTCGGGAAGGTCGACCCCGGTCTTCCCGCCCACACTCGAATCAACCATAGCCAGAACAGTAGTCGGAACCTGGACATAGTCCACCCCGCGCATGTAGATGCTCGCCGCAAATCCGGCCATGTCACCGACAACTCCGCCACCAAGCGCAACCACCTGCGAACCGCGATCCAGACCCGATTCCACAGCCTCCCTGCATATCCTCTCTATGTTGCTGAACTTCTTCTCCTCCTCGCCGGGTGGCAAGGCCAAGGTCTTCATCTTGGGAGGAAGCAGCTTCTTGTATAGTCCAGCGACATTCCTGTCGGTGACGACAAGACAGGACGATCCGCGGCCACGAAGCGCCGCTGCAAGCCCCTTTCCGACGACAATCCCTTCTCCTATCAATATCTGGTAGGACTTGCCACGCGAAATATTTACCGCTATCTTTTTCATTTGAAATATTGCCGGATTTTGACGAAAAACCTTACATTTGTAGCGCGTCAACGGGATTTTTCAAGCCATCCATCGGAGCAAGCCTTAAGCGTGCCGCGGGCCCAAACCCGCAATACAAGCCAGGTCCACCCGGGTGGACTTTCTTGTTAGAGACTGATGATAAAGAACTTACTGCTGATAATTTCCGCGATATGATCGCCAGTCTGCAATAAATTGCTTCGTTTGCCCCTCCCAAGATGTCGTTTCAAGGGATCAAACCGGCGAGTTCGCGTTCCGAGAATTGATTTTCCGCCGCCCGAAAGCACTTATCGTTTTCGGCTTAAATAAATGATTGTATTGGAAAGCTCCCCATGCGACGCCTCACAAGATAAGACATTTATATTCATAATGAACTATGATCAAAAAGTTCAATCACCACGGTGTGTGTTGTGCTTTGTGCTGCACGAAGAAAAGATAAGCGCCAGACCGCGAAATAGCGCCGAAATAGCGTCCACGGGCTTGATTTCCGCCGCATCTGCGCCTAAATTCCTTCAATCATGAAAATAAAAATTCCTGCCAGTTAGTTAATATGGGGAAATCATCCAGGCACAGGCCGCTTGGCATGTCCATACTCCACGAGGACATCGACATCATTGTGATCGACAAGAGTTCCGGGCTCTTGACTGTAAGGGCCAACTACGAGAAGGAACGGACGGCCCATCACATCCTCACAAACTATGTCCGGAAGGGCGATCCTAAATCGAGGAAGCAGGTCTTTGTCGTCCACCGCCTTGATCGAGAGACCTCGGGAGTGCTGGTTTTCGCAAAGAGCTACGAGGCGATGGAGAATCTTAAACGGCAATGGCCGTCCGTTGAAAAGAAATATCTTGCCGTCATACATGGGACCTTGCCTGAGAAAGAAGGGACGATCAGTTCCTATCTGAGGGAGGGCGACGACTATGAGGTTTCATCAGTCAAGGATCCGAACAGGGGCGAGCTAGCAATAACGAAATACAAGGTGCTGCGTGAGAACGGGAGATTCAGCCTGCTCGAAATCGCCCTTGTGACTGGGAAGAAAAACCAGATCCGCGTGCATCTTTCGGAAAAGG
>CAZGJP010000018.1:0-18999 GCA_964526605.1 uncultured Lentisphaera sp. | reverse complement strand
AAACATATCCGCGGACTTCTGTCTCGACCTGCTGACGACAAGGCTCTATGACACCCTCGTGGTGATGGGCTACGACGCGGAGCAGATATTCTACCAGAACCTCTGGTTCAGGCTTCTCAACCTGGGATACAGGATCAATGGAGCCGCCGAGACCGATGGAGACATACACGGACGCCACAAGATAGGCTCGCTGAGGACATATGCACACTGCGGAACCCACAGGTTCAACGAGGATAAATTCCTCGCGGCGATTAAAAATGGACGATCATTCGTGACAAGCGGCCCCGCGATTTTCGCGAAGACCGACAAGGGCGCGATGCCAGGCTCGGCCACAAGATGCAACGGCGAGACCCGCAGGATTGACTTCACCGCGCTGGCCGCGGCGGACCCGGACGAGTATATATCCTGGATAGTGGTCTACAAGAATGGCAGACCGGCGAAAATATTCGACATCGAAAAGCGGCGCCTCGCGAAATTCGCGGCGTCATACTCCTTCAAGACTCCAAAGAACAAGGGGTTCTGCTGGATTCTGGTCAAGGCATACGGCGCGAAACGCCCGGAAAAGAAGGACTTCGCCGACATCATGAGCTACTGCGAACTCTGCGAGAAGGAAGTCCACACGGAATATCGCGAACTCAAGCAGGTGGCCTTCACCAACCCCTTCTACTTCCATGGCGCCGAATTCAAGGAACCCGGGGCGATCGAAACACGCATCGCACTGAAAATGGAGGACAAGAACGGACGGGCCATTCCCGGCGCGAAAATCACAGTCTCACAGATGGGCGCCGAAAGAAAGCTACGGACAGACTCTAAAGGCTTGGCAACGGTCATGGACATTTCTCCCTTCGCCGAAATGCACATCGAGGCGGATGGTTTCAAAAGCAAATTCGCATCCGTCTATCTTGACTGCCCTGCGCTGAAGAAATACCTCGAGAAAATCTATTCCGGCAAATGGGCGGTCGCAAACAGGAATCTCCAGCCCGGACAAGTCCCGTTCGGCGTCTTCGACGTGGACGGCCTGGGAAAGATGCTTCCCAAAATGGAATGGACAATCCAACTCGAACAAGCCGATCGCGTGCACAATCCCTAGATCCTGCGCTATCTCCGTTCTCCGATCGCCTTCACATTGTTAGCGACTTGTTCAGAAACTTGAAAGCGCGATCAAGCGACAGTATGGTATTTTCATGGCAGCTAGCACTTTTGATTTACAAAATCGTCCATCATCGCAGAAAGACAGTGATTCGGTCCTGCCTCCGTTGCTTGCCACACAGTTTCTGGGAATTTTCAACGACCATGCCTACAAGACGGCGGCGGTCTTCGCTATAATCGGCTCGTCCGGGGACTACTCCCGCAACGCCGCCTTTCTGGCTATGATAACGTTCGTCTACGCGCTGCCCTTCATAGTGTTTCCCAGTCCGGCCGGATTTTTCGCCGACAGGTTCTCCAAGAGGAACGTCATAGTCCTGGCCAAGCTTGCCGAACTCGCGATAATGCTTCTGGCCCTTCTGTGCTTTGCGAAATTCGCGGGCTGGGGGATGATGCCGCTGATTGCCGTCATGTTTCTGATGTCGGCGCAGAGCTGTTTCTTCAGTCCGGCATACAACGGGATAATCCCGGAATTCTTCTCGGAGCGGAAGATATCCAGGGTGAACGGAATATCGGGCATGCTCAGCATGCTGGCCGTGCTTCTTGGAATGGGCTTGGGCGGACTCGTGAAGTCGCTAGCTGGAGAGGAACTATACTACTGCGGACTTTTCTGCGCGGGTATTTCGCTGGTCGGATTTCTCGCGTCACTCAAGGTGCAGCCTTCGCCGGCCCTGAATCCGAGGAAGAGGTGGACATGGCTGTGGTTCAGCGACTTCATGGCCAGCCTCCGCAAGATTGTCAGGGAGAAGGCCCTCTTCCTGTGCTCCCTTGGAGACGCCTACTTCGCATCGGTCGGCATAGCGTTTCAATCGGTCCTGCTCATATATGGCAAATTCTCGCTCGGGCTTCTCAAGGTTTCGGAGCTGGTCCTGCTCCAACTCGTCAGCGGCCTCGGCATAGGGCTGGGCTGCTATCTTGCCGGCAGGGTTTCGGGGAGAAAGGTCGAGCTGGGGCTTGTCCCCTACGGGGCTATCGGGATATTCGCGTTCATGCTGGCCACCCTGATTCCCGGTCCCCCTGTGCAGCTTGGCTCCATGACGGTATTCCCCCTGCTCACGGTCTTTCTCCTGCTTTCCGGGGTATCCGGAGGACTTTTCGTGGTTCCGCTCAGGGCATACATCCAGCAGAAGAGCCCCGCGGAATGCAAGGGCGAGATAATCGCAAGCGTCAATGTGATGTCCTTCATGGGAATAGCCGCAAGCGGAATAATTCTCTTTCTCCTCACCGCCGGAGTTCCGGAAGGAGAGCAGAGCTCCCTGCAGGGGATGGAAAGGCTGAGGATATTTGCTGTCTCGGCGAGACCGGACCTCCTCGTCATCCCCATGTCCATTCTCACGTTGACCGCCCTCGTATGGGCATGCAGGACCCTTCCCATGTTCATGGTCCGATGCGCCGTGGTGACTCTCACGAACGTAGTCTACAAGCTCAAGGTGGAGGGCGACGAGAACATCCCTGAGAGAGGCCCCGCCCTGCTCGTGTCCAACCACATATCATTCGTGGACGGGCTGCTCATAAGCGCGGCATCTTCAAGAATTGTCCGCTTCATGATGCATCAGGACTACTATCGCCATCCGCTTTTCCACCATTTCGTCAAGTGGGCCGGCTTCATAGAGGTGCCCGACGGAGGCAGGACCGGCGCGGTGAAAGTGATGATCGAGCGCGCCCGCGAAGCTCTCCGGAATGGCGATGTGGTGTGCATATTCCCGGAGGGCAGGCTTACGCGCAACGGCGTGATGAGCGAGTTCAAGAAGGGATTCTCCATGCTTGTTCCCGACGGCATGGACGTGCCCATCATACCGGTCAGGCTCGGGATGATATGGGGCAGCATATTCAGCCATTACTACGGGAAGATAAAGATAAGAAAACCGATGGAACTGCCGCATCCGGCGTCGGTGACGATTGGCCGGCCGGTTCCGAGGGATATAAGCGCGTTCGGCCTGCGTCAGGTCATATCTGAGATGGCCGCGGATTCGGAGATGAAGCCGCGCAACGAGGAGCGCCCCATCCACTACCAGTTCGCGAAAATCGCAAAACAGCATCCTTTCAAAAGAATCCTTTTCGAGAAAGACAAAGAGGAGGGGATAGCCAACTTCATGCTCTTCTACAAGTCGGTCCTGCTCAGCCGCGAAATTCGCAGGCTCGACAAGTCGGATTCGGGATGCGTCGGGGTGCTCATGCCGAACTGCATAGCCGCCGCCGCCAGCATTCTGGCCGTCCTGAACGCGGACAAGACCCCGGCCGTGCTCAACTACAGCGTTCCTCCTGAGACCATGAGGGCGGCGATTGAAAAGGCCGGAATCAAACTTGTCGTTACAAGCCGCATCTTCATAAAAAAAGCCAGGATGGAGGAGTTCCCCGAGATGGTCTTCCTCGAGGACATCGCCGCCGGAATTTCATTGCCGGGCAAGCTCCTGTGGGCGGTTCTATGCGCCGTTCTTCCCCATCAGGAGACCATGAACATCATCGCCCCTCGCAGCCACCGCGATGTCAATTCCACGGCCGTGGTTATATTCTCCAGCGGCAGCACCGGGTCGCCGAAGGGGGTCATGCTCTCCCATAGGAACATCAACGGCGACATATACTCCTTCCTGCGGGTGATGGGCTGGAGGCCCAGGGAGGACAAGATACTCGGGAATCTCCCGCTGTTCCACTCCTTCGGATTCACGACATCCTTCTGGCTTCCGCTCATGTCCGGAACCACGGTGGTCTACACGCCGAATCCGCTGGACATGGCCGCCGCCGCCGAGGCGGTAGAGAAGTTTCGGATAACGATCATGCTCTCGACCTGCAGTTTCCTCCAGCTCTTCATGAAGAAATGCAGGAAGGAGCAGGTGGCCTCGTTGCGCATGGTGATACTCGGAGCGGAGAAGATGAGGCAGGCCGTCGCGGAGAAATTCAAGGATCTGACGGGAATAACTCCCATAGAGGGATATGGATGCACCGAACTCTCCCCGGTAGTGTCCATCAACATATCAAACTCCATCCTCGAGCTCGGAACCCAGTCGGGCCCGGTCGGCAGCGCCGGCCATCCAATGCCGGGAATCTGCGTCAAGATAGGATCCCCGTCGGACTGGAGCGAACTGCCCCAGGGAGAGGAAGGACTTATCCTCGTCAAGGGGGCCAACGTTATGCAGGGATATCTGAACGAGCCGGGGAAAAGCGACGAAGCCATAAGAAACGGCTGGTACAACACCGGAGACATCGGAAAAATGGACTCCGAAGGAAGGATATGGATAACAGGAAGGCTGTCGAGATTCAGCAAGATCGCCGGGGAAATGGTCCCGCACGAGAAGATAGAAGAGGAGATACATTCCATCCTTGGCAGCGAGGACAGAATAGTCGCCGTGTGTGGAATCCCGGACGAGAGGAAAGGCGAGAGGATCGCGGTCCTGCATCTGGCCATGGACATGAGTCCGCAGCAGATAGCCGAGGCGATGAGGAAAAGGAAAATAGCGAACCTGTGGATACCAGATCCCGCCGACTTCAGGCGGATAGACCAGATGCCACTGCTCGGCAGTGGCAAGCTGGATCTCGCAAGGCTCAATGGAATGGCGGGTGAATTGTTCGAAACCCGGGCGTGAACGCGGCATATCCTATGAATTCTAGAAAGACAAGCGAATTTTGGGACGAGAGGACAAGACTGCTTCTCGGGAATGAGCGGCTTGCGAAACTCGCGAAGGCGTCCGTGCTGGTAGTGGGCCTTGGAGGGGTAGGAGGTTTTGCGGCGGAATTCCTGTGCCGGGCCGGGATAGGACGATTGACCCTCTGCGACTTCGACATTGTCCGTCCGAGCAACAGGAACCGTCAGATTGCGGCGTTGACGGGGACCGAGGGCAGGCCAAAGGCGGACGTGATAGCCGAAAGGCTGCGTCAGATCAATCCCGGACTCGACCTTGATATAATTCCGCTCCGTTTCGAAGAGGGGACCGCGGAGAAGATCCTTGCGGGGAGATACGACTATGTGGTTGATGCGATTGACAGCCTATCCCCGAAGGTTTTTCTGATAGCGGACAGCGTGCGCATGGGATATCCGGTCGTCAGCTCGATGGGCGCCGGCGAAAAATGCGATCCATCTCTTGTGCGCTGCTGCGACATAGAGGAGTCGTTCCAGTGCCCTCTCGCCAGACTTGTGCGCAAGCGTCTCCACAGGCTTGGTCTGAGGGGAGGTGTGAAGGTGGTTTTTTCGCCTGAGCCGCGTTTCAGCGGGAGGAGGAAGCTGATGTCTGGAGAGCCCGTAGGCTCCATCTCGTACATGCCCGCGATGTTCGGAATACACTGCGCGGCGGCGGCGATAATGGGGCTGTCATGTCCGTCCGGACAAGCGGATTCAGCGTAGTTCCCTTGCGCGCAGTTCGAGTCTCATGGTCTTGGACTGGCCGGGCTCCAGATATTGCAGGAGCTTTCTCCTCTTCAACTCGTCGCGTTCCATACATGGCGCGTTGCATGGTTCGAGGCCTAGGACGTAGTCCCCGCATCCCATCATTTTCCACTGGGTCAGGAAGGGGAGGGAGGACACGTCGAATTTAACCTCGAAAGATATTCCGAGCTTCTCGTTCAGGAGTCCGGCCTTCGCGAAGCCCTTCCTGTCCGGGCGGATTTTGTGGTAGAACACCTGCTCCTTGAAACCCGGCCGAGGGGGGCAGAAGCGGAATTTGTCCTTAAAACCCTTTTGCGCCTCCTCATCCCTCGCCTCCGACTCGATGGAGGCGGTCTTCAGAACGGCGTGCTCTGAGAGCAGGGGGTATCCGAGATTGACATGGTAGAGGATCATGAAGGAACTTGTCTCCGCGCCAAAGTTCTCGACCTTGTCCTCGATGCATATGGCGGGGTCTCCGGCGACGCAGGTGATTTTCCTGGCCAGGCGTAGTTTGCTTCCGAAGAGTCTGGCCTCCTCCACGATGCCAAGCAGCTCTACCAGATATTTGTCCCCGTCCCATCTGGAATTGTCGCGGAACTGTCGTGCCGGAATCGTCGAATATCTGCCGTGGAGGCCGAGTTTTCCGCCATCGTCCGCAGGCGGGCCGAAATGGGCGAGCCCGCACGTCGTGAGCAGGCCTCCGTTGAAAGTCCTCAGCCAACCGACCCCATCTGGCTCGTAGAACGCCGGATGGATTTCGGAGTTTGGAGTCATGTAGGCAAGGTTGACTCCTTTGTAGTTAGCAAGGGAGATGTCCATGCCGCGGTCAGGCAGGACCGTGAATGACAGCCCCGAGCCGTTTTTCACCTCGACCGCGCGCATTCCCATGCCGGGGCCGTCGTTGAAACGATAGTGCCCCACGGACGCGATCTGCGAGATGTTCCCGACGTGTTTGAGGATCCCCTCACCCGATGCCCTTGATTCCATGATTCAATCTCCTCCGCTGTGTTGTGCCGCGATCCCTCATCTTCCCGATCTCCTCGCCAGCAAGAACAGCTGGCTGGCCAGGAACATGGTGAAGGCGACGAGTATCACTGTGGCGCCTGTAGCGCTTCGCGCCCAGTCCTGGGCCGATATCAGGAGCCCGGCCATTGCCGAAACAATGCTAACGAACAATGCCCACCATACCATTCCGCCGGCGTTGCGCGCCATGTTCCGTGCGGCGGCGGCGGGGACAATCAGGAGCGCTGTCACAAGCAGGACGCCAACGGCCCATACGGACAGTATGACTATCAGCGAGAGCAGGAGGGCGAAGACGTATTGATAGGCGGCCACGCGGACCCTGTGTGCGGCGGCGAGGACCGGGTTCAATCCTATGTAGAGCAGGCGGTTGTAGGCATATGCCTGGAAGGCCACTATCACGGCGGCCAGGATAAGCATGGACCATATCTCCGCGTCTCCGATGGTGAGTATGTCGCCGTAGAGGAAGCGCTGGATGTCCCGCGATATGTTCTTCTCCCGGCTTACGACCGCCAGCCCGAAGGCGACCACGCCCGAGAAGAAGACGCCTATCATGGCGTCTTCCGACAAGGAGCTTTTCCGCAGGAACGCGATTATAGCGACGCCCATCAGCGCGGCGAAGACTGGGGTGGAGAGATGGGGGCTCATTCCGAGGATGAGTCCCAGGGCGATTCCGGTGAAGGCGGAATGGCTTATGGCGTCGGCGAAGAAAGACATCCTGAAGTTGACGACCTGCACTCCCATGAGGGCGGCGGTAGGCGCAATGATCAGAAGTCCCACCAGAGCCTGCTGCATGAAGCGCATCTGCATGCACTCGAAGGGCAGTGTCCTTCCGGCCAGATCGTATAGGAAATCCAGTTCAGGCATGGCGATGTCCCTCCTTGCAGCATGGGCATTCGGTCCTGCCGTCCGGGAGGGCGTCCTTCGCCACGAGCCCCATGTGGAGGCCGAAGATGGCGGTGAGGTTCTCCGCGTTGAGGGCCTCTTTCGGCGGGCCTTCGGCGGCGACCTTGCGGTTCAGGCATATGACATGGGTTGCGTGGTGGGTGACGGTGGAGAGGTCGTGGCTGACCATGAGCTGCGTGAATCCCCTTTCCCTGCGGAGTCCCTCGAGAAGCTCGCAGAAGACATGCTCGCCGTGGAAGTCAACGCCTGCGGCCGGCTCGTCAAGCACGAGGAGCTCCGGATCCTGGACCAGCGCGAGGGCGAGAAGCACCCTTTGAAGTTCGCCGCCGGAAAGCGCTCCGAGCCTGCGTTCCAGAAGTGCCTCGGACTTTACCGCCGAGAGATATTGAATTGCGAGGGAGCGGTGTCTTGCGCCAATCCCGAAGCAGATTGGCCTCCTCTGGAGTCCGATGGCGAGGAATTCGAGGACGCTGATTGGAATGCCGCGGTCGAACTGGAGTCGTTGCGGGACGTATCCTATTCTCGGAGACCGTCCGGGGAGATCCAGCGATATGCGTCCCTCGAAGGGGATTTCCCCGAGAAGGGCGAGCAGCAAGGTTGTCTTGCCGGCGCCGTTTGGCCCCACAATCGCGGTGCATCCCCCTCGCGGAACCCTTGCGCACACGTTGTCGAGTATCCTGTTTCCGCCTAGCGATACGCAGACTGATTCGAACTTGACCATTGATGCTGTGTTGGCGGAAGGCTGCATGTTTCCGGCGCCGGTTGTTTTTATGCCACAATGGGGTAAACTAACATCCTCTTGCAATTCTGCAAAGATAGAACCGTAACAAAACTTGGAGCATTGGAAATGAACGGCAAGGAAAGGATATCGCTGATTCTGAAGAGGCGGCCCGTTGACAGGATAGGTCTCTACGAGCATTTCTGGGGTGACACCCAGAAGCATTGGCAGTCGCAGGGGCACATCAGGGAGAACGAGGATCTCGCGACGCATTTCGGATTCGACATGTCGGGGTGCTGGGCGTTCAACTACGTGGCAAATCTCGATTTCAAGAAAGAGGTGATGGAGGAGGATGACGAGACCTGCCTCGAGAAGGACGGCAACTACGCGATACTCCGCAGGCACAAGCTGCACAATGCCACTCCCGAGCACGTGGACTTCACGGTTAAGGACCGCAGCGGATGGGAGGAGCTCATAAAACCGCATCTTGTGAAGACCGACAGGCGCAGGATAAACTTCGAAGGATATTCGAAGGCGAAGGATGCCGCGGACAATGCCGGACGCTTCTTCTGCTGGTCCGGGATAAACGTCTTCGAGCAGATGCATCCGATCTGCGGGCACGAATACATGCTCATGGGCATGGCCCTCGATCCGGACTGGATAAAGGACATGACGGAGACATTGTCGGACCTCAACATCAGGCTCATGGAGATTCTCTTCTCCGAAGTCGGGAGACCCGACGGGATATGGTTCTACGAGGACATGGGCTACAAGGAACACCCGTTCATGTCCCCGGAAATGTATGAGGAGATGGTCATGCCGGCGCACAAGAAGACTTTCGATTTCGCGCATTCGCTAGGGCTTCCGGTCATCGTCCACTCCTGCGGATATGTGGAGCCGCTGATCCCCGGGCTGATCAAGGCCGGGATGGACTGCCTGCAGGTGATAGAGGTGAAGGCCGGAATGGATGTCCTCAAGCTGAAGAGGCAGTTTGGAGACAAGATAGCGCTCTGCGGCGGCATGGATGCCAGGAATCTGGTTGCCAACGACCTCGGGGCGATACGCAGGGAGCTCGCCGGGAAGATACCTGTCCTCAAGGAGGGTTCTGGCTACATCCTTCATTCCGACCACTCCATCCCGACCGACACGGAATATGCCACATACAAGTTCTTCATCGAGGAAGGCCTGAGGCTGGGGAAATATTAGGCGGAGCCCCGCTCCTTGGATGGAGCGCGAGACCGGACTTGAAGACGAGAGACGGGCTTGGCGTCCCGGGCAGGATTCGAACCTGCGACCCTCTGATTAGAAGTCAGATGCTCTATCCTCTGAGCTACCGGGACGGAGAGGGGATTCAAGCTGTAAATATATCTTCCGCGCTGGAAAAAAGCAAGCATCGGCGATATATTGCGGGCCGGAATTAAACAGATGCCTTGCGGCAAAGGGGGCTTCGTGAACAAATACGTCAACATGCTGCTTCAGATACAGGAGCTCGAAACGGTGGTTAAGGAAGGCGGGATAATGTCGCCCGCCCGGGCCCGCAGCGATGAGGTGAGGATAGAACTGAGGAACGACATCTCGGGGCTCAAGCAGAACATCCCTTTCGAGATAGCTTCCTCCTTCGATAGGATACTGTCGAAATACGGGATGGCAGTCTGCCCGATGATAAACTCCAAGTGCACCGGATGCTCGATGAAGCTGCCGATAGGGCTTGCGAACAATGTGCTTTCGGACAAGAACTGCGTCGCCTGTCCGAACTGCGGCAGATATCTCTTTCCCGACGACGAGCATCTCGCGCATCCTGGGGAGGAGAGCAAGCAATACAAGGGAGTGGCGAGGTTTTCCTCCTTGGATCTGATGTTGCCAAGGATCAAGGCGTCGAGCAAGGAGGATGCCATAAGGCAGATAGCCGCGAAGACGGCCGAGTCCGGATTTGTGGAGAACGCCGAGACCTTCGCCGATGCCCTCTTGAAGCGGGAGGGCCTTGTTTCGACCACGATGGAGAGGGGCATAGCTTTTCCGCACGCGAGGGGGGTCAAGGCATGCGGGCTGACGCTGGCTGTTGGGACTCTCGCCAAGCCCGTTCCGGAGAATGGATTCGAGGAGCCGCTTCGCGTGATGTTCGTGTCGGCGGTGCCGATATACTCCAGCGTGTTCTATCTGGAGCTGGTGTCCAAGCTGGCCAACTATTTTGCCAACAAGGCGAACATGGACAAGCTGCTCAAGGCGAAGACGGACCAGGACATATGGAAGATGATGGTGATGATCGGACGATAGACTCAATCCAAGCACTGCACACAAAAACAGGCCACCACCCGCTATGGAGAAGAACGGATCATCGGAAGACAGGTCTCTTGACTTTTTCGAATCCTGCCCTGAAACCGCAATAGTTCCCCGGCCGGGGGCCTTGCTGTCGCTGCAGTCCCTCGCCACATACGAGAGCACCGCCAAGATGCTTGTCGTCTGTGGCGCCCAGTCCTCGTCAAGGAGCGGGTTCAGGAAGAAATTTGACCTTGTCATGGACGATCTCGACTGCGACATCGTCTTCCATGACGCCGTGGAGCCCGAGTTTGACGTGGGGAATCTCGCCAGATTGAAGGATTTCATGGAGGAGTTCGGGCCGGACATGGTTGTCGCTGCCGGCGGGGGGAGCGTGATGGATGCGGCAAAGGCGGCGTATATGTGGCATCAGGCGGGTGGAAGCATAGATGACTATTTCGGGAAAAACCGTTTCTCCGGGGCGAATCCGGGCAGGCGGCTTAGAAGGGTCGTATGCGTGCCGACCACTGCGGGAACAGGATCCGAGGTGACGCCTTATTCAAACGTGGTGGACAGGAGGGCCGGGGTCAAGAAGCTGATAGCCGAGAAAGAGATCGTTCCATCACATGCCCTCCTGGATCCCAGCTTGTGCTTCAGTTGCGGCAGGGATCTCACTCTACAAACCGCGCTGGACGCGCTCTGCCATTCGATAGAAGGTTTCCTGCAGCCTTCCTCGGAAGACGATCAGGAAAGCGACGAATGGGCTCTGGAGGCTGTCGGGATGATTGTCTCGGGTCTTCCGGACGCGCTCGTCAAGCCCGATCTGGAGGAGGCGAGGACCTTGCTGAGCTACGCCGCCACGCTTGGTGGAATGGTGATATCCACGAAACCGACTGGCATACCGCATCTGCTGAGCTATCCGTTCTACGGGAAGATAGCCCACGGTCTTGCCGTTGCCATTCTGCTTCCTTCCGCATGGAGCTATTACTGCGGGAACCGCGAGGTGGCTGACAAGACGATGCGGCTGGCTAGGTTTTTCGGCGGGGGAAAATCCCCCGACGATGTCGTGGCCGGATACAGGTCGTTCATCACCAGATGCGGAGCTCCTTCTGGGATGTCGGCGGCGGGTCTGGACGATTCCGATCTGGATCGGTCGGTCGCGCTTGCGTCCGAGAACAGGATGAAACTCGAGAAGCTCCCCAGAAAGATGGCCGACGAGGAAGTTGACGCGGTTCTGCGGGATATAATCCATCTCTCCAAGTAGGAGTGCTCCATGGATTCCGCCAGAAAAACAGGAACCGACGCCAGAATCGAATCAAGACGCATAGTGAACCTTGGCCTGGCCTGGAACATCATCCTGGCGGCGTCGAAGACCCTGGCGGGGATATTCGGACACAGCCGCGCGCTCCTCGCCGACGGGATCAACTCCACATCCGACGTGGTGTATTATTTCGTGGTGAAGATCTTCATGGAGGTCGCCCACAAGCCCGCCGACGAGAGGCATCCCTACGGGCACAGGCAGATGGAAAGCATCGCCGCGCTGGTTGTCGGCGCATTTGTGATAACCACGGCAGCGGCGCTTTTCTGGGATTCGGCCGACGACGCATACCACTACTTCAGCGGCCATGTGGAGAAAAACGTTCCCCGCATGTTCACCCTGGCCATAGCCGGGCTGACGGTCCTCTCCAAGATATATCTCTACCTGTCCACGAAGAAAGCGGCCGCCAGAATTTCCAATCCCACCCTGATGGCCCTTGCATACGACCACAGGAACGACATATTGTCCGCATCGGCGGCCGGGACCGGAATAGTGTTCAGCATATTCGGATATGGTTGGTTCGACCCTCTCGCGGGTGCGATAGTGTCAATCCTGATACTCAGAACAGGCATGAAAATAATCAAGGAATCGTCCGACGATCTGATGGACACCGTCCCGGGGAAGGTCCTGGACGATCTCATAAGCGCGAACGCTATGGGGGTTCCGGGCGTGAGGTCCGTCGAGGAGATCAAGGCCCACAGATTCGGGCCTTTCATCGTGGCCAACATAACAATTGGCGTGGATGGAGATCTCAGCGTTGTCGAGGGCGACAGGATAGCAACCAGAGTGGAGGAGGAACTCGTTTCGTCCGTGGACGGTCTGCAGAAGGTCTATGTGCACTTCCATCCAGCCGGAGCGCCAAGATGAGGCAGACCGCATTCAGAATCCTTCTGTCAGCCGGAATCGCGATGAACATCGTCGTGCTGCTCTTCAGGCTTCCTCTCTCGGCAATGCTCCGCGAGATAGTCTTCCAAAAGGACGAAAGATCCATATTTTTGGCGACAGGGATTGACAAGCTCCTCTCCGGAATAGCTCCCGATGGCGACATCTTCCTCAAGTTCGAGGGGTTCAGAAGCGAGGGCGGACATGGCTGGGGCGCTCCGGAGGATGCCGCGAGCATCATCTACTTCCGCGCGGCGTATTTCATGCATCCTCGCAGAGTCCATCTGGGGCCGAGCGAGATGAAGATAGTGCGCGGGGCGGAATTTCTCGAATCAACGTTCAAACCCGATGAAAAATGGCTGATGGAGAACAATGTGTCGGGCATCCTTACCCTCAGCCGTTCTCCATCGGGAGAGATATCATGGGACTACGCGGAGACTCCAGCCAGGGAGGATGGCAGATGAGCCTTATCCTCCTTTCGGCATATTTCCTGTCGATAATCCTCTTCGGGTTCTCCACCTTGGCCATCTGCGGAAATCGCAAGGAGGCCCCATCGTGGCCGATGCCGGAGACGCTTGCCGTCTCCTACATCCTCGGAAGCGGGATGGCCGCCTTCGTCCTCTTCTGGCTCGCATTGGCCGGGCTGCCGGTCTCGAGGCTGGCCATCTGCGTCCTTCTGATCATGTCATTGTCGCTGTTTGTCTTTTCCCGCGGTATTGGGCCTGCAAAGGCGCTTCCAGGCGGAAGACGCGCCGCCGGATCCGTTGGAGCCGGAGCTGCATCCGCGAGGATTTTGCTGGTGCTGTCTCTCGCAGCCATCTCCATTGCGGCAGGTATCGTCATCCTAAATTCTCTCTTCACGCCGCTATGGGACATAGACTCCTTCGCACTCTGGGGTCTGAAGTCGAAGGCCCTGTATTTGGCTTCGCTCGACAAGGAATCCTACTTCCATCGTCCCGGATATGGGTTCAGCCATCTGGAATATCCGCTGCTGGTTCCGTTTCTCAATGCCGGCGTCTACGCCTGCGCAGGGGGTATATCGCAGCAGATGGGCAAGCTCCTCTACATTCCTCTTTTCGTGGCGATTGCCACGGTATTCCACCGTTCGGCGGCGGCGAGGATGGAGCGATTGTCCGCGCTTGGGCTCTGTGCAATACTGATCTCCTCCCCGGCGTTGGTCCAATGGGCCGGTGCGGGGACCGCCGACATCTACGTGGTCGCCTTCCTTTCGCTGGGCGTCCTTTCCTCCACGAGATTTCTGGAGACCCGGGACAAGACTCATTTTGCGATAGCGATAGTCTCGAACGCGGCGCTGGTCTTCACCAAGAACGAAGGCCTCGTCATGGCGCTTGCGAACATTGTGCTCCTCTTTGCATTCGCCGCAGCACATGGTATGTCCAGGGCCGAGAGGATACTGATCGCGTCTGGATTCTCCATCGCATGCGTCGCCCTGGCTCCGTGGTTCATATGGAGCGCCGACATTCCGAGGATACACGAGAATTATCCGAAGCAGATTGCGAACGTGCTTAACCCGGCGAATCTCGCGAGAATCCCCGGAATCGCCTCGGCATTCCTCTCCCAGGCTACGGACATCTCGCGTTGGGGGCTGTTTTGGTTCGTGGCGGCCGTCTCCCTGGCGACCCCGCAGAGGCGGCCGTCTTTCTCTTTCCCACTGGCGAGCTTCGCGGCGCTGGGAGCCACTTACTTCGCCATCTTCGTCGTCAGCCCTTGGAGCGTGGAATACCTTTCGGCATCGGCGCTGGAGAGGTTGCTCCTGCACCTCGCCGTCCCAGGATATTTCATGATGGCGTCGTCGTTCTCGATGAACTTCGGCGGCAGGAAGGACTTTCGAGTTGGCGGGGCGACTTGAAATTGCGGTTTCGCATACGAAAATATCTGATCATAAAAGACGGAAAAGGAGAAATGCATGGAAGTGATAATCCGCCCAGACACCGGATCGGCCACCGAACTCGTGGCCAGGCTCATATCCGACGCGATCAAATCCAAGCCGGATCTAGTCCTGGGGCTGGCGACCGGCAGGACGATGGAAAGGCTCTACGCGAGGCTCGCCCAGATGCACAAAATGGAAGGACTGGATTTCTCAAGTGTCCGCACGTTCAACTTGGACGAATACGCGGGGCTCGCGCCGGACGACCCGAATTCATACAGATTCTATATGGACAAACATCTTTTCAACCACATAAACATAGACAAGAGGAACACTTTTCTGCCGGACGGGTCCGCGGAGGATCTTGACGCCGAATGCAGCAGATACGAGAGAAGGATGGAAGAGGCCGGAGGAATAGACCTGCAGCTTCTTGGAATAGGCTCCGACGGCCACATAGGCTTCAACGAGCCCCTGTCCGCACTGAGATCGAGGACGAGGGTGAAAGCCCTGACCCCGGCGACAATAGCGCAGAATAGTCCGCTATTCGATGATCCGGCCAGGATGCCAAGACGCGCGATGACCATGGGCGTCGGCACCATACTCGACGCGAAAAGAATAATAATGCTGGCGACCGGACTTAGCAAGGCGGAAGTTTTGGCGAAGGCCGTCGAGGGGCCGGTGACGGCCATGGTCTCGGCCACGGCGCTGCAACTGCATCCAAAAACCGTAGTGATATTGGATGAAAACGCAGGGTCGAATCTGCAGGGGAAGGATTACTATAGGTGGATATTCGAGAACGAACCGGAATGGGATGCATACCGCAGGTGAACCAATGGAAAAAAGACCTGTTCCCGGTTTGGAACCTCATTGGTTCTGCAACATTTGAAACCTTCGGACTACGGCGTATGGTAAGGCCCCGTTCGGTCGCATCAAGACGCGAAATTAGAGGACAGGGCATAATAATAAAAAGGAGATGGAACGATGAATGCACCGTTCTACGGGCACGTGAGGCAGTATCTGAACATCAAGGCGGAAATTGACGCGAACATCCAGGAAGTACTGATGAGCGGGAGCTATGTGATGGGGCCCATGCTCACCAAGTTCGAGTCGGAGCTTGCGAAATACACAGGAAGCAAGTTCGCCATCGGAGTCGGCAATGGCACCGACGCCATATGGCTTTCCATGATGGCGCTTGGGCTGAAGGAAGGAGACGAAGTCATAACCAATGCGAATACATTCTTCGCCACCGCCGAGGCCATATGGATAGCCGGCTGCAAGGCCGTTCTGGTCGAC
Organism: uncultured Lentisphaera sp.; assembly: GCA_964526605.1. Classification (GTDB taxonomy): domain Bacteria; phylum Verrucomicrobiota; class Lentisphaeria; order Victivallales; family GWF2-50-93; genus DYMC01. The sequence goes on along the minus strand of CAZGJP010000018.1, from coordinate 3,215 downwards.
TGCGACCCCAAGACGAAATGCGTAGACCCGAAGGCGATAAAGGCGGCCATAACCCCGAAGACGAAAGCCATCATCCCGGTGCATCTGTATGGACAATGCGCCCCCATGAAGGAGATCGCGCAGATAGCCAGAGAGCACAAGCTCCTTGTCATTGAGGACAACGCCCAGGCCTTCGACGCAAGCGGGGACGGATTCAAGATAGGCGAATTCTCCGAGACCGTCTGCACGAGCTTCATAATCCAGAAGAACCTTGGAACTTTCGGAGACGGCGGAGCGGTCATGACCAACAGGCAGGATCTGAACGACAAGATAAGGAAATTGCGCAACCACGGATCGGCCAAGCGCAACTGCCATTCTTTCGGATTCAACAGCCGTCTGGACGACATCCATGCTGGCGTTCTCAGCGCCAAGATCAAGCACATCCGCGAATGGTCCGACTTGAGGATAAAATGGGCGAAGCGCTATTCGGAAGGCATGAAGGGGGCGAAGAGCTTCACTCTGCCATATGTCAAGCCGGGCTACCGCCACGTCTTCCATCTCTATGTGATTGAAACCCTCGATCCGTCCAAACGGGACGGATTCGTGGATTTCCTCGTTAAAAACGGAGTAGACGCCAAAACGCACTATTCCATTGCCATACACCAGCAGGAAGGATATCCGTGGGGTAAGCAAGCCGAGATCAGGGGGTCGCTCGCGAATGCCGAGAAGAACGCGGCTTCATGCATATCCCTTCCGATGTTTCCGGAGATGACGGAGGCTGAACTTGACTATACCGTGGCCAAGTGCATGGAATGGGACAAGATGCAGAAGTGAACGATAGCTGCCGGGGGACTTGGATGAGACATTCCACTCACGTCTTCGGCTTCCACCAGAAGGGGTAAGAACCAACTCGGAGAAAACATGTCTAGACATTCCGTCATGGTCGTGGGGCTGGGCAAGCGCGGGAAACATCATGCCGCCGCATTCCAGGCCAATCCCGCCTTCAAGGTAACAGGCATTTGCGACGTCAGCACCGCGGCGCTCGATACGGCGGTCGAGTCCCTGAAGCTGGGCGATGTAGCAAAGGGAACCGATGCAGCTAAGATGGCGAAAGACATCCGTCCGGACCTATTCTGCTTCTGCACGATGCCCAACCTGCGATACGAAATGCTGAGGGTGGCTGCGGATTGTGGAGCCAAGATGGTGGCGTTCGAGAAGCCAGTTGCACTGAACATGAAGGAAGCGGTTAAAATGAAAAAATTGGTGGACTCAAGCGGTATAAAGGCGGTAGTCAGCCACCAGCACCGTTACGGAGCCCACTACAGGAAGGTCAAGGAGATAGTCTCGGCCGGATCTCTTGGACGAATACAGACCGTATATGGCAGTTCGACTGGCTGGATGGCGCACATGATGTCGCATATGCTCGACTACATGGCTTGGTTCAACAACTACGAAAATGTCGAATGGGTCATGGGGCAGGCTGCAGGCCGGGGCAAGATGTCGGACAGCCATCCATCGCCGGATTATCTGGTTGGAATCATCCAATACGCAAACGGTGTCAGAGGGTATGTCGAATGTGGCGCCGGTGCCCCCGACCAACCCGAAGTCGCCAAGTGGTGGGGAAAGAACAGGATTGGGGCGCAGGGCACTGAAGGCCTCGCGGAGTTGCTCACAAATGGCGGATGGCGTTCCGTCACTAGGGACGGGCTGATGAAAGGAGATGGAGCCATGAATTACGACCTCGACATGCCTCCCTACATCGCGGACATGGCCGCCTGGCTCGACAAGGGGATAGTCCATCCTTGTTGCTTCGACAACGCATACAAGGGATGCGAAACAATGATGGCGATAATCCGTTCTTCCGTGAACGGAGGGCAGATGGCAATCCCATTGCAGCCAGACGATTGTGACGAATTATCTATGCTCGCATCCAAATTGCCACAGAAGCCAGTGATCCCAACTCCGGTTTGCAAGGACGAATACCTGAAAAAATGAGAGGGAGTGCTTTGCGCAAAGTTGCCTTCGGGAATACCGGAGGGTGCATGTTCTAGAACACTGGTATGCCGTAGACGCCTCTTGAGGCGACTCTAGGGCGCTTAGCCCCCAATCCGGTCGTATCCAGAGGGCCGCCCTAGTCCGAGGCCTTTTCCATTGGTAGTCTCGACCAGTACTTCCTCTGATCTGATAGCCAGCGAGCCTTATAGAATTTAGCTCCGGGTCGAGTCATTTCTTCACCTGATATACACCTTATTGTATCATTCCACCATTGTTCCTTGGGAATCTGAAAGATAATTTTTGCGTTTTCAGTATGATGGCTTATGCTCTTGACGTTTTTCATTTCCAGTACGGTTTTAAACTTATGCGAGACCGTATCGAATTCCATAACCTGGTCTTTGCCGCTTAAATAGAGCGAGCGTGTTCCGGGAATGGGAAAAAGGTCATGTCCGATAAATGCTTCATCGGTAGGCCTAAATACTTCGACCTTTTCTATTTGAGGATTCTCTTTCTGAAAATTATACTTGAAGGAAGTCAGTTCATCATAACCCAGCACCCATAAAAGTTGCTGCTTATCTTCCCATACTATGCCATGTGCATCATGGTATGGAATGGAAACGCTTTTGACGTTTTCGGGACCGCTGAACGGTTTCTGGCGGACAAGCAGTTTTATGAAATTGCCGTTGCTGGATGCCGAAACAATATTGCCGTCCGGTAACAATTCGGCCGAATGGGGATTTCCGCCGACATAGGCATAAAAAACTGTTTTTTTATCAAATATCCGTACAAGTGCTACGGCCCCGCCAGACGCAACAGTAAGCAGATGGGTTCCCGCCACTCCTTTACAATCACTGGGGTTTTCAAACCAAGCATGGTGTTTTTCCGATATATCAGCAGACCATCGCGGTGACCAACGCCAGATCACGGAACTTGACAAACTCCAATCAACAAATGGCTTCATAATCAAAATTTCACAGTTTTTCTGTTCTGCACAAACAATATTTCCAGACACATCTGAAACTGGACGGGTAGCCTTCTTGTATATTGGCAGCATGAAATCGCTATAGCATTTTTCCAATAGAGAAATCCGCTGAGCGGGTGTTCCTGTTTTCGTTTTTACCTCGAAGTTAAACGGTCCAGAATAGTTTATATCAGCAAGAGCCTGCATAATCCCCTGCCAGTCGACAACTCCTTTGCCCGGCTCCGGCAGCCAATGACCTTCATCCATACCATCATAATCC
>CAZGJP010000017.1:6299-19404 GCA_964526605.1 uncultured Lentisphaera sp. | reverse complement strand
AGGCCGGGGTTATCAGGCTCGAGTGGACATACGGGATCAACGGACGCAATTTCGGGTCGAAGATACTGTCCCGGGCGCAAAAGAACGCCAGAATCACGGTCGTTGACGACCAGGTCGGCTCGCCAACATGGACTCTCGACGCCTCGCACGCGGCGATGTCCATGATAAGGAAAAGCGCCAGGGGAATCTTCCATTTCGCTCCGCTCGGATACGCGAGCCGATGGGAACTTGCGAAATTCGCGGTGGAGCAGGCGGGAATCGGGGCGGAGTTGCTCCCATGCCGCAGCTCGGAGTTCAAAATGGCGGCAAGACGCCCGATGAACTCCCGCTTCGACTGTTCGAGGATCGACGGAATTCTCGATCGTCCACGGCAGGACTGGCGCGAGTCGCTCCGAAGCTTCATAGGCGAACTAAAAAAAAGGAAGATGGCATGAAGGTCATAATAGTCGGCGCCGGAGAGGTCGGCAGAGGATTCGCCTCGGTGGTCTGCGGGGAGGGCCACGAGGTCGTCATGATAGACAACTCATCGAAGCTGCTCAAGCGCGTGGCGCAGAGCCTCGACGTGATGACCGTTCAGGGAAACGGCGTGTCCAGCGAACTGCTCAGGAGATTGGCCCCAGCCGACCTGCTGGTGGCCGCCACAGGAGAGGACACGACAAACATACTCGCATGCCAGCTGGCCTCCCACATGGGGGTGAGGCAGACCATATGCAGGCTGTCCTCGGAGGAGTATTTCAACCAGACACCGGACTTCTTCCCATCCCTGATAGGGATAAACCAGATAATCATACCCTCCCTGGAATGCGTGGACAAGATAGTCCGTTGCATAGAGCACAGAGCCATAATCGAGAAGATACTCTTCAAGGATGTCGGCGCGGAGATAACCTGCTTCAAGATGCCGAACACGTCGCCATTGCTGGGAGTCCGCCTGCGCGACTTCCCCGACTCGTCCCTCATCGGCAAGATACGCTTCTGCGGAATCCTCAGAGGAGGGAAGTTCATCATACCAAGGGGCGAGACGGTTTTTGCAACCGACGATGACATCTTCGTGGCCGGGCTGAGCGGAAGCGTCATGGAGCTCATAGAATGGGCCAGCGGCGAGAAGCCGACCCGGAAGGGCGACAGGATAATCATCGGAGGCGCCGCCAGCCCGATAGGAAGACGTCTGGCGAAGGAGCTCCTCGGCCTCGGCTACGACGTGAGGGTGATAGAACAGAATGTCGAGAGCGCGGAATCCCTCCTCGACGAACTCGGAAAGGGCCTGATGGTGATCATCGGCGACCCGACCGACAGGGACATGCTCGAGGAGGCCGGAGTCTCCGGCGCTCCATGTTTCATCAGCGTCATGGAGGACGACGAGGACAACATAATGAGCTGCATGCTGGCGAAGAAGAAAGGCGCGATCAAGACCGTTAGCATAGTGAACAAGGCCGACTACGGAGTCCTATTCTCGTCGCTGGACATGGTTGACTGCTTCTTCAGCCCGTCGTCGGTGGGCGTGAATTCAGCGCTGAAGTTCCTCGAAGAGGAGAAATCACGGGTGCTTGCCCTGGTCAACAGCGCGAACAGCTTCGTCTTCGACCTCAAAGTCGAGAAGGACGCCGAACTGTGCGGAACCAGGATCGCCGACTTCAGAAACCTTCCGGAGATGGTCTTCGCGTTCGTCGCCAGGAACGGGACGATGCTGCCAGCGACCGGAGACCTGCGGCTCGAGGCGGGCGACAGAGTCACCATGATATCCGATTTCGACACGATAAGGAAGATAGAACCCTATTTCTACGCGAAGGGCTGAGGAACCATGAACTTCACAGCGATAATCCATGCCCTGTCCGTGGTGTCGCTCATCTGCGGCGTGGCGATGGCGTCGGCCTCGGGAGTCTCCGCGGCAATGGGCGACCCGCCATCGGTCGCCATCTTCTTCCTCCTCTATTCGATGATCATGATAGGGGGCTCCATCCCGGTGTTCCTCCGCAGCCGGGGCGAACACGATCTGGGGACCCGCGAGGGCTTCCTCATAGTCGTATTCGGATGGCTCCTGATAATCCTCTTCGGCGCAATCCCATTCCGATGGCTGTCATGCTTCAGATGGATAGACGCGATATTCGAGACAGCCTCCGGATTCACCACCACCGGAGCAAGCGTCATAGACCAATCGCTAGTCCTATGCGACGGCTCGCGGCTGGCGCAGGGGCTCTCCTCGCTCCCGAAGGGCCTTCTCTACTGGCGCAGCATGACACATTGGCTGGGCGGCATGGGCGTGGTCGTCATATACATCGCGATAATCCCGTATCTTGGCATTGGCGGGAAGAAACTCTATCAGGCGGAGGTCTCGGGCGCAAGCTCCTCGCAGCTCGCCCCGCGCATCACCGACACGGCCAAGATGCTCTGGGGAGTCTACATACTTTTTTCCGCCATACAGACGTTTCTTCTCATGGTCGGCGGAATGTCCCTCTTCGACGCGTGGTGCCACACCTGCGGAACTCTCGCCACCGGCGGCTTCTCCACGAGCCCGGCAAGCGTCAGCGCATTCAACAGCTTCTACATCGAGGCGGTGATAATCGTCTTCATGTTCCTTGGAAGCAGCAACTTCGTCCTCCACCACCAGATGATGAAAAAAGGTCTCTCCGTCTATCTCAAGGACGAGGAGTTCAGGTCGAACCTGACTTGGACAGCCCTGTGCATCGCGATAATAACCTTTTCAATCCACGGAAAAGCGTTTTACGATGCCGCGGGCCGGCTTGTGGACGCGAACTTGTTCAATTCCGCCAGGCATGCGGCCTTCCAGACGGTGTCCATGAAATCATGCACCGGGTTCTGCAGCGCTGATTTCGACGGATGGCCCGAATTCGCCAGATTTACACTTCTCATGCTCATGATCGTGGGAGGTTGCGGCGGATCCACAACCGGCGCCATAAAGCATGTCAGGTTGATCCTGCTGGTCAAATACGGCGTGATGCAGGTAAAAAGAACGCTCTTCCCCCATTCCCTCTGCAATGTGACCCTGAACGGTTCCCGCGTGGAGACCGACACGATACACAAGGTTCTCGCGTTCTTCTTCGCCTATGCTGGAATCTGCGTGCTGGGGACGCTGATGCTGTGCTCCCAGCGGGGCAATGACATCCTCACCTCGGTTTCAGCCGTGGTCTCCTGCACCGGGGGTGTCGGCCCGGGGCTTGCCAAGGTTGGCGCGGCATGCACCTATTCATGGATGTCGGACTTGTCGAAGGCGGTGCTGGCCGCTCTCATGCTTCTCGGACGCCTCGAGATATTCACCCTGATGGTGATATTCCTTCCGACATTCTGGAAGAGGTGAAGGCCGCGGGCCAAGATGAAAACAAACAGGCTTTTGAATAAGATGCTTTTTAGAATCGCGGCATATGCGGGAATAGCATTCTGCATCCTATGCTTCCTTCTGTTCTTCCTGCAGGGATGCATGGTATACCAGCCGTCGAAGGCGGTCGAGACGGATCCGAGGTCGGCAGGAATGGAGTTCGAGGAGGTCTGGCTTGTGACCAGCGACATCGTGCGCATACACGCATGGTTCGTCCCGGCCCGGAATGCATCGAGAACCATACTCTTCTGCCATGGCAACGCAGGCAACATATCCCACAGGCTCCATTCCATATCGGTCTTCAACAGGCTCGGTTGCAACGTCCTGATATTCGACTACAGGGGCTACGGGAAGAGCGATGGCAGCCCGTCCGAGAAAGGCACGTATCTGGATGCGGATGCCGCATACGGATGGTTGATGGAAAGAGGAATTCAGGAGAAGGACATTGTCGTCTTCGGTCGCTCCCTCGGAGGAGCCGTCGCCGCGGAGACCGCAACGGGGCGCAATCCCGGAGGGCTAATCCTCGAATCAACATTCAGCTCGGTCCCGGACATGGGCGCGAAACTCTATCCATTCCTGCCCGTGAGGCTGCTCTGCCGGATCAGATACGACACATTGTCGAAGATGGACAGGATCAAATGCCCCGTGCTCGTCGTCCACAGCCCGGACGACGAGATGATTCCATTCTCGATGGGCAGGCGCATGTATGATGCGGCGAATGAACCTAAGTCGTTCCTTCAGATACGCGGCTCCCACAACGAGGGCTATTTCATTTCCAGTCCGGAATACGAGAACGGCCTCGGCCATTTCATTCTTCAAGACCTGACAAAAGCCCCTCCCATAAAATGAGGTGAAGTGTTGACATGTGGACCAAGCGTCACTTCAAGAGCCCGGCGGAGATGTCGGAGACGGTCCTCGATCTGGTGATAAAACTCTCGCGTGCGAAATCCGCAGATGGGCGCTTCTTCGACGTCGTCATTCCGGGCGGCGGAACTCCCGCGACGCTGTTTTCAATGCTCGCGACCGAGACTGGGATTCCCTGGGAGATGACGAGGATATTCTGGACCGACGAGCGATTCGTGCCCGAGTCGGATCCGCGCAGCAACTACGCCGCGGCGGAGAAGATCTTCATAGGCAAGATTCACGTTCCTCGTGAAAATGTATTCAGGATCATCACAAGTTTTCCCTCCGCACACGACGCCGCAGCCGACTACGACAGGAGGCTCAAGGCGCTATTCGGGCCTGGCGGACCCTCCTTCGACCTTGTGATCGCGGGAATGGGGCCGGACGGCCATTTCGCATCGCTGTTTCCTGGATCCCCGGCGCTGCGCGATAACGCGAAACTCGCAGTCGCCGTTCCAGCTCCGGCCACCTGCGAACCGAAGGTGGAGAGAATAAGCCTGACATCGCCGGTCTTCAATGCGGGAAAGAAAATCATCTTCATGATGCAGCGGAGCAAGGAGGGGATTTTCGACAAGTCCGCGGAAAAGTCAGTGGCGGATTCGGCAGACATTTCGCTGCCTGTCAGTTTCCTGGACAGAGGCCTCGATCTCGAATGTCTGATCGCAAAATGAAATCAAATAAACAATCGACTTTTAAAGTCAATCTTGCTCTCTGCCATGCTGCCGGGTTTCTGCTCATTCTCGGCATCGCGTTCGTTACCGTTTCGGACGCCCGCTTCCTTCCTCCATTGAGGGCTGTTGCGATTCTCGCAGCCTCCGCCGCAATGGGATTCGGGCTGAGAGTTCTTCGCAGAAAAATTTTCTTTGGCTCCGGGATTTCCCTCCATCGGTCGTTCTCATACGAGGCGATAGTGCAGACGGTCCAGCTGATAAGCCCCTTTTTCCCGAGGCGTGCCTTCGAGGCGGAATTTCTCGAGGGAGAGGGGCATATCGTCTCGACAAAAGTTCTCTCCTGGCTCTCCCTGAGGGCTGTATCATCGCTTTCTCTCGCTATTTTTTCCATTGCCGTCTTGATGAAAATATTCCTGGGCGGACTCCATTTCGCCGCCGCACTCGTCGTGGCGTTGATCTTCGTGCTCATAAGCCGTGACTCCTGGAAGGAGGCACCTTTAAGATTCACAATGATGCTTGTTGGCGGATCATTCATCTGGATTGCGGAGGGGGTTCTATTCTGCCTGGCGGCAAAGGCCTGCTCTATCGAAACTGACAAGGCGGTCGCGCTCTACATACTTTTCACCGGGCTTTACGAACTTTCACCATCGCCTTTCGCGCTGGGAGTCGCAGAACTTCCCGTCCTGTTTCTAGGGGGTGAAAGTTTCGCGCCAATCTTCGCCTTCCACTGCATGAGGGCGCTACCCACATTCATCTTCGGCTGGCTATATCTGAGCAGATACAAGTTCAGCGTTTCGGACTTCTTCAATCCCGGACTTGTGGATGTGCTCGCCAGGAGAAAGTCCCTCGAAGTCGGACGCGCAACCGCAAAGATTGCGAAAATCGCAATAGTCATTCCAGCCTTCAACGAGGAGAAAAGAATAAGCCCATTCCTCCATTCCGTGCTCGAATACGCAAACACGAACAAGCTAGTGACGCAAGTCGTAATCGTTGATGACGGCTCTAGCGACAGAACCGCCGGGATCGTGAGCGAGTTCTCCGCCAAAAATGAATGCGTCAGGCTCATATCGAACGGAAATAATCGCGGAAAGGGCTTCAGCGTCAGAAGAGGAGTTCTCGCCGCCGAAGCCGATGCGATACTCTACGCGGACGCCGATGGAGCCACGCCGATAACCGAGATGGAGCCTCTGCTGGATGCGCTGAATTCAAGTGCGGAGATAGCCATAGGCTCCAGAAGAAGCGCCAAGGCGGAGCGGACAGGGTTCAGATATGCGATCGGAGGAGTTTTCTACCGCGTAGTAAACCTCCTTGCCGTCCCGGGAATAGATGACAGCCAGTGCGGATTCAAGATGTTCACCAGGGAGGCGGCTGGAAAGATATTCGCAAGATCGCTCGAGGACGGCTGGGCCTTCGACGTCGAGATACTCTACGTCGCGCAGCTCCTCGGATACCGCATCGCGCAGATCCCGGTCCGTTGGACCGAGCAGGAGGGGTCGAAGGTCAGCGTGCTACGCGACTCCCTGAAGATGCTCGTGGCCGTGTTCAGGATACGAAGCCGCCACGGCGGCCTGATGAAGGATGCCTGATACTTCTTAGCCGTCCGGCAAAAAGGATTGGCTGAAAGGGGATACGGACCCGGCAATTAGGCGGTTGCCCCTACTTTTGTTTCTGGGAGCCCCAAGGTATGTTGGGTGTTCCCGCCCGACATGTTTTCATTTCGTCTTTCCGATCATTTGCAAGTTTTGCAGAAGCGTCTTGTCGGCCTCTATGCTTCTTCCATGTATGGTGAGGTAGTTTCCGACCAGCATTCCGTTCGCGCCGCAGTGGAAGAGCATCGCCTGATGGTCGGCGAAGAATGTATTCCTTCCAGCGGCGATCTTGATCTTTCTAGCCGGGTTCACAAGCCTCGTGACGGCGATTGCGTTCAACGCCTCGGCCGGGCTGATTCCGCATTCCGGCGCCCGCGTGCCGGCTATCTTCTGATGAATGTTGATGGGGATCGAATCCACGCCGAGTTCCTTGAGGGCGAAAGCGAACTCGACTCGCTGGACGTAGTCTTCTCCGATCCCGAAAATTCCTCCGCAACAGACCTTGAGCCCGGCGGATTTCGCGACTCTGACCGTTTTCATCCTGTCCTCTACCGAATGGGTCGAACAGATGTTCCGGAAGAACGAAGGGGCTGTCTCCAAGTTGTGGTTTATCATCGCCACCCCTGCGTCCTTCAGCATCGCGGCAGTTCTTTCCGAAAGTATTCCTATTGAACAGTGCAGTTCAAGAGCGGTCCGGGCGATTATCTCCTTTGCGGCATCAAGAATTGAGAGGAACTCCTTTGTGGGTTCCGTATAGCCCAAGCCGCTCACAACGATGCAGAAGGCGTCGGCGCCATGCTCCCTTGCGATTTTCGCGGCCGCCAGAATTTCCTCTTTGGACTGCAGGGGATACACAGGCTTGCCGGTGCTGTAGTGGGCCGACTGTGCGCAGAAGCTGCAGTCCTCGCTGCATGCGCCCGACTTGGCGTTCGTTATCTCGCAAGTGCCTATCTTGTCGCCGCAGAACTTGCATTTGGCCTTGTTCGCCAGCGAATAGAGGTCCATGTTGAAGGGCGGTTCGGTTTGGATGAGGCGGAGCGCCTCGTCCGAACTTATTTCGCCGCCGTCGAGAACCTTGTAGGCGTTGAGTATTTCAATAGGAATATTGCTTGTCATTAATCTGACCTCGTTAACTTGATCATATATGATACATGATATGGGATGCAGGATACTGGATACAGGATACAGGATACACGATACATGATACGGGATGCAGTACCCGTTTCACGGTTTCTCCGTTCATCGTTCAGCGTTTCGTATCCTCCTGCGAAGGACAAGTTTCGATATTTGGATTTCGGATTTTATTTATCTTGTATCCTGAAACCTGTCTCCTCCATCCTGAATCTTGCATCCTCCATCCTGCATCTTGAATCTTGAAACCTGGATCTTGAAACCTGCATCCTGGATCTTGGATCCCGTCTCTTATCAGCCCCCTGCAGTTTCAAAGAGCCATGTCGAGAGATAGCGTTCTCCAGTGTCGCATATTATGGTCACTATCGTCTTGCCATTGTTCTCCGGGCGTGCGGCAAGCTGCAGCGCGGCCCAGACGTTCGCCCCTGCGGAGATTCCGCAGAGAATACCCTCCTTTCTTGCGAGTTCGCGGGATGTCTGTCCGGCGTCCGTGTGCTTCACCTGTATTATCTCGTCTATAAGGTCCTTTTTCAGGACTCCTGGGACGAATCCGGCGCCTATGCCTTGGATCTTGTGCGGACCGGGCTTGCCGCCTGAAAGGACTGGGGAATCCACGGGTTCGACGGCTACCGCCTTGAGTCCTTTTTTCTTCTTTTTGAGAGCGTCCGCGATTCCAGTAATGGTCCCGCCGGTGCCGACTCCGGCTACGACGATGTCAACCTTGCCTTTCGTGTCGTCCCATATTTCGAGTGCCGTAGTCTTGCGGTGTATTTCAGGGTTCGCCGGATTGTTGAACTGCTGTGGCATGAAGGAGCCGGGCGTGTTGGCATTAAGCTCCTCGGCCTTCTGGACTGCGCCAGCCATACCCTTCTCTCCTGGCGTGAGAACAAGCTCCGCTCCGAGAATCGCCAGGAGCTTCCTGCGTTCCACGCTCATGGTGTCTGGCATCGTGAGGATCAGTTTGTATCCTCTTGCGGCGGAGACGAAGGCGAGGGCCACGCCGGTGTTCCCGCTGGTCGGCTCGATTATGGTCCCGCCCGGCTTCAAGCTACCGTCCTCCTCGGCGGCGTTTATCATAGCCACGCCTATCCTGTCCTTCACGCTTCCGAGAGGATTCATGGACTCCATCTTGCCATATACCGTTGCTCCGAGGCCTTCAGCGATCCTGTTCAGCCTCACCAGGGGCGTGTTGCCGACGGCCTCAGTCAGATTCCTGAACATGCTCATATTCTCTCTCCCATTGCTTTAGATGACGAAATATCATGCGGCTATCTGATATTGCAAAATCAAATTCATATTCCAGATCCTCCTTCGAAAAGATCGTAGAGCGAGTTCAACACCTCGTCTTCATCGCTCCCATCGGCTTCCACCTCTATTTCCGTTCCGTTTCCAGCTCCGAGCATCATCAGTTCAATGATCGAGCAGGCGTCAGCCCGGGGGCAGCCCTTGCAGGCAAGTCCGACGGCGGACTTGTGCCTCTGCACTCTTCGCACCACTTCCGCAGCCACCCGCAGGTGCAGGCCGTTCTCACATCCGATTTTCATACTGCGCGTCTTCATGGGAAACGTCCTCCGCGCCGAATACACTATTAAGTCTATATAAATAATAGTGTATTAATCCGGATTGTCAAGCGCGCTGTCGTTTTTTTTCGGTCCGGGCTTGGATTTTTTTTAATATACTCTTATAATACCCAAAAGGACAAATCTGAGGTGTATGCCATGGCTGTACTGAGGAACGAGATAAGGGAGAGGCTTGCGGAGATGATAGTGAAGGGGAAGTTTGCGCCGCTTTGGCGTCTCCCCACGATACGCTCATTGGCCGAGGGGTTCGGCACCAGCATCGGCACTGTGCAGAAGGCCATTAACGATCTCAAGAGGGAGGGCTTTGTCTCGGCCACGCACGGCAAGTGCATAGAGGTGAACAGGGCTAAGGCGCTCAGGGCCGGGGCGGGGTCGAGGGCTGTCGCCCTTGTGTCGCTCTATCCCGACTTGAGCAGGGAGCGCGGAAGATTTCCCTCGGCGCTGGTGTCCTCCCTTGAGGATGGGCTTTCCAAGCACGGCTACAAGCTGATGCAGGTTCCGATAGTCGAGGCCAGCGAGCTGGACTTTCTGTCGAAGATACGTTCGGCGGATGTCTGCGGAATAGTCCTGCTGGAGATAAACGACACGCATTTGATAGGCGAGATGATGAAGCTGAGGCTTCCTATCGTGTCGCTTGATTTCAACGCGGTGGGAATCGGGGTCCACTCGGTGGTGTTCAGCAACACCTTGGGATCGTTTGGCGCGACGATGGACATGATAGGGAAGGGGCACAGGCTGATTACTGCTGTGGTTCCGTCGTCGAGGAGGAGGATAGGCGAAAATCTCTTTGAGGACTCGGCCGAGCAGGAGAGGATTCTGGGATACGAGCTCGCGATGAGGTATTCGGGGCTGGCCCCGGACGTGGTGAGGATGAGCCATGATCCAGGTATGATTAGCCAAGGCGTGATGAGGATGTTCGCGCGCAGGCCCTGTCCGACCGCGCTCTTCGTCCAGAAGAACTCGCAGGCGGCCTTCATATGCTCCGAGCTTTTCAAGCTGGGCTACAGGATTCCCGAGGACGTGAGCATGTCCGGGTTCGACATAGACAGAGTTGTTTGCGCGCCTGGCCTCAAGTTCTCCTCCGTCAGGACGAACCCGGAGAGAATGGGCTCGAAGGGAGCCGAGGCGATGCTGTCGCTGGTCAAGGGCGGGGCGGGGGAACCTTCCAGGACCACCATAGAGACGGACTTTGTGGAGGGTGATTCGGTCTTCATGCTGTCCGATAAGATCTGCGGACCGGGGAACGGGGGAAAAATGAAAAAAAAACGTTCCCGGGCTTGACTTTCAGCCAGAATACACTTATAATACACAATAAATAGAAACAATATGTGTATTAAACCACAGTGTCAAAGGAGGACTTGACAATGCTTGTTCCTGTTTATCGGCGGAGGGGGGTGGCTGGTTGCATGAGGGCCTTCACTCTGATAGAGCTTCTGGTGGTTGTCGCGATAATCGCCATTTTGGTCGCGATACTGCTTCCCGCGCTTCAGAATGCGAAGGAGAAGGGCAGGCAGATACTCTGCTCCAGCAACATGAGGCAGATAACCTCGATATGCATGCTCTACGCGACGGATTTCGACGGTCTCTTCGTGCTCAGCCTGCTCAGGGACGGTGCGTCCAACAACAGGGACTACTGGTATCAGGGGATAGTCGGATCGTATTTTGCCAACTCGATAAGCTCGAAATTCGGATCCCGCCACAGCACCGATCCGAACAAGTGGTATCTGGCTGGTGGCTATGAGGGCGGGCATTGTCCGACGTCCCTGGTGCGTTTTCCGATAGACAACATCACCACTCCGGACACGAATGCGCCATACTACACGGCATACAGGGTGAACGCATGGATGGGGTGGGGAGCGGACAGGAGCAAGAATGTGAACAACAATCCGAGCCAGTCCCCTCACACCCACACGATGAAGCCGTTCAACTACACTGGTGCGAGCGTGAGCAACTACATATTTCTGGGAGAGAAATACAACAGGGGCAAATATCTGGCCTTTGTGCCGGATGAGACGAACAGCGGCACGGACCTTGATGGGACTTACCGGCTCTACAATCCTCATATGAATCTCCGGAACAAACTTGGTCCGGGGGGTCACGAACCTTATATTCCTTGACGGCCATTACGAGGCGTTGAGGGCGCCAGTCTTCAAGAGGGAATCTACCGAGACGAACTATTATTCGCCGGCCTCTTCCGCGACCAAGACGCAGAGATACTGGGTTCCCTGCTGGAGCTCGACGGAGCACACCATGCGGACCTATCCATAGAAGCTGTGCGGTTTCTTTATCCGACAATGCAGACATCTAGAATCCAGACTTCGATGCCCGGCCATATGGAATGCCATTCCAAAATGTGCAGGGCTGTTATAGCGGTTCTTTCGTTTTTCCTGGCCATCGGATCGTCCTCGCAAGAGTCCCGCTCGTGGTTTCCGGAAATATTGGAGGAGGAGTCCGGATTATATCTTCCGGACTATTCATACGCCGGCTACCGTTTTGGCGAGGAGCCTCTGCCGGAACTGAAAACGACGGCGTCTGTGGCGGATTTTGGAGCGATCCCGGACGACGACAAGGACGACACAACGGCCTTTCGGAAGGCGATTGCGAGTTTATGCGAACGCAAGGGAATTGTCGTCCTGGGAATTCCAAGGGGAAGGTTCATCCTTGGCGAGATTCTATTCATACGCAGGGGAGATTTCATTCTGCAGGGTGCTGGATCCGGAGACGGCGGCTCGGTGCTCATGTTCAGCAAGGCGATGAAGGACATGGAGCTGCCAACCGCCATCGAGGAGCAGGTCGAGGCGCTCAAGAGGAACAACAAGACCGAGAAGGGGAGGCTCTTCTCGCCGTTCTCCTGGTGCGGAGGCGTGATATGGGTGGAGGCTGATGGGGGCGAGGCGGAGCACAAGCCTCTGTGCGGGGTGAGCGGGGGCAGGAGAGGGAATAGTGAATTAACCGTGGAAGACGGATCCAAGGTGAAAACAGGCGACTGTCTGCGCATCGAGTGGTTCAACAAGGACGGAGCTGGAGGCTCCTTGCTCGAGCATGTGCTCGGACGTCTAGATGTGAAGATCGGAGTCAGGCTTCACGAGAATCCCGAAAAACCGCTTGTTGTCCAACCAATCACCGTTCTTGGGGTTTCCGGCGGGACAGTGAAGATAAAAGAGCCCTTGTTGCACGATATCAGGGACGAATGGAACTGCAGGATAGCCACCGACGGCTACATGAGCGGCTTTGGTATCGAAAATCTCCGCATCGAGTTTCCGGAGATGAAATATGCCGGCCACCATTTCGAGGATGGCTGCAATGCTATATACCTCAACGATCTTGCGGATTCATGGATCAGGAACGTGTCGGTGGTGGACGGCGATGCAGCCGTTCTTTCCGACCATTGCAGGAATGTCACGGTGGAGAGGCTGGAGATGTCGGGCAGGCTTGCCCATTACAACATCCATTTCGGGAGCTGCTACGGGATGCTTGCCAGGGATTTCAGCTTTCGGGCGGACGCGTTCCACAGCGCGAGCTTCAACACAAGGGCCAGGCTATGCGTGTTTTCAGGGGGCAAGATAGCCAAGGGCAAGCTGGACCAGCATTGCGGCCTGAACCACCAGAATCTCTTCGACAACATCGAGATGGGCAAGGGGGACGATATTTTCAACCACGGTGGAGCCGAATACTGGCGGCCTACGGCAGGCGCGTTCAACACCTTCTGGAACATCAGGGTTGTCTCTCCGGGCAAGGGAGGATTCATCGGTTCCTGCTATGACGCTCCGGAGGCGAGAATAGTAGGGATGAGAGGCGTGGTCTCCGACGCACATTTCAAATATTCGCCATCTCCATATGTCGAGGGAACGAACAGGGAGGGGATTCCCTACCATACCATTATGAATACCAAATTATGAA